>CALIUX010000202.1 GCA_938048505.1 uncultured Pseudomonadales bacterium | reverse complement strand
GCATTGGGGCCAGGGTTCAAAGGAATAATTCTATCAGCCAATAAAATGGCTTCATCTACATCATTCGTAATAAGAATAATGGTCTTTTTCTCTTTCTGAGAAATATCCTCAATTTCATCTTGTAATTTAGAGCGCGTTAGCGCATCTAGTGCCGATAACGGCTCATCTAACAAAATAAGCTCTGGCTTCATCGCTAAAGCACGCGCTACCGAAACACGCTGGCGCATACCACCAGAAAGTTCTGCTGGGCGTCTATCTACTGCATGCGAAAGGCCAACCATATCAATGTAATACATAATATGGTCATGACGCTTTTGCTTTGTCCAACTGCTAAATACCTGATCAACGGCCAGCTGAATATTAGAATAAACGGTCAACCACGGCATGAGCGAATAACTCTGAAAAACCACACCACGCTCAGGGCCAGGGCCGTCAATTTTTTCTCCTTTAAAAATCAATTGCCCGCGATCAGGTTCAATCAATCCCGCAATAGCTGAAATGAGCGTTGTTTTACCACTACCTGAAAAACCCACAATGGCAACAAACTCACCGTCATGCATCGTTAAATTAATATCATCAAGCACTGGCGTTAAATCACTACCATTACCGTAACTCTTACTGACATTTTTAATTTCTAAAATAGGCTGATGATTTGTCATAGCGCAACTCTCTAAAGAATCTTCTCAAATATGAGCAGAGCATGCATTCAGTAAAATGAAATGTGCCCTACTCATTTAAATCCGTAAATTAACGATTATTTGTAAACGTAAATAATGACTGAAGTGTTGCCATAACACGATCAAGCAAAAAGCCAATAATACCAATCGTTAAAACAGCAACCATAATTCGGCCAAGAGACTGCGAGCTTCCGTTTTGGAACTCATCCCAAACAAACTTGCCAAGACCTGGGTTTTGAGCCAGCATTTCTGCAGCGATAAGAACCATCCAGCCCACACCTAGAGAAAGACGCAAACCTGTAAAGATAAGAGGCAAAGAAGACGGCAACACTAACTTAGTGATTTTAGTCCACCACCCAAGCTTCAATACTTTACCCACGTTCATAAGGTCTTTATCAATAGACGAAACACCTACAGCAGTATTAATCAAGGTGGGCCACAGTGAACACAATGTGACTGTGATAGCCGATGTCAAGAAGGATTTTTCAAACCAAGCATCATCGCTTGTAACATAGGTAGCACTAACCACCATTGTCACAATAGGCAACCATGCCAAAGGCGAAACAGGTTTAAATATTTGAATAATAGGGTTAAATGCAGAACTCACCAAAGGACTTAAACCACAAAATATACCCAGCGGCACAGCAACAATTGTTGCAATCAAAAAGCCCATAAAAACGGTTTTTAAACTGGTATAGATTTGATCGATATAAGTTGCTTTACCAGTGTAAGTCCGCCATTTAACTTTTGCGTCAGGGTTTTCAGCAAGCTTTTTAGCGTTGCGCTTTTCTTGGCGCTCATAAAAGGCGGCTTCTTTAGCACGGCCTTCTTTATGCTCTGCCCACAAACCTTTTGCTTCCGTATAAACAGCAGCAGGGCCTGGTATTTTACCAAGGCTGGTTTCGATACTGCTTGCAAACTGCCCCCATAACCCCAAGAAAACAATAAAGGCCAGCACGGGTATTCCCATAACAAACCATAGCTGTTTGAATTGCTCCTTTGGGTTTTCACCTGCTGCAAGCCGCGCTAATGGCACAAACCATGTGAGACCTGTGATATTAAAAAAATTCGTTATCTTATTGATCATGAGACATTCACTCACTCTTTACTCTTGTCGATAGTAGCCAACTTCAAGCAGCAACCCGACCTTATCCAATTTAAAAACCGGTAAAAAAACAGAGGCTGCTCGACATTATCGATAGCAGCCTCTGTTAACAACACCAACCTACTTAGCAGTAACGACTTTGTTACCTTTAACAATTTGCTTGGCTTTAAGGCCAATAGGGAAGTTGGCTAGGTATGCATTAGGTTGCTTACCGTTATAAGTAATGCCATCAATAAATTCAGTTTGAGGCGCTTTAAACCCATCCGAATCCCAAGGCACATCTTTTTTAGCAATTTTGCCTTCTTTCAAAAGTAACTCAGCTGCTTGCTTGTAAATTTCTGGCTTATACACTTTTTTCGCAATATCAAAGTACCAAGAATCAGGCTTGGTTTCACCAATCTGACCCCATCGACGCATCTGAGTCAAATACCAGATCGCATCAGAGTAGAAAGGATAGTTAGCATAATAACGATAGAAAACGTTGAAATCTGGAATCTCACGCTTATCGCCTTTCTCGTACTCAAATGTACCCGTCATAGAGTTAGCGATCACGTCATAATCAGCACCAACATACTCAGACTTAGATAACATTTTTACCGCTTCTTTTCGGTTAGCATTATTATTTTCATCTAACCATTTAGCAGCACGAATTAACGCCTTCACAACAGCAAGGTGTGTATTAGGATATTTCTCTGCCCAAGCATTTGAAACACCGAATACTTTTTCTGGGTTATTTTTCCAGATTTCATAATCCGTAATAACCGGCACACCAATACCTTTAAATACGGCTTGTTGGTTCCAAGGTTCGCCCACGCAGTAGCCAGAAATTGTTCCCGCTTCTAGTGTTGCTGGCATTTGAGGTGGTGGAGTAACAGACAATAAAGCATCGGCAGCTACCGTACCTGAGGTATCACCATCTGCAGGAGCATAATAACCAGGGTTGATGCCGCCCGCAGCTAGCCAATAGCGTAATTCATAGTTATGCGTTGAAACGGGAAAAACCATTCCCATCTTAAAGGGCTTGCCTTTATTTTTGTAATCTTCAATAACTGGCTTTAGCGTATCAGCCTTAATGGGGTGAACAGGCTTACCGTTTTTATGTGGAATATTTTTTTTCATCTCCTTCCACACATCATTCGATACGGTAATACCGTTACCATTCAAGTCCATACTAAATGCAGTAACAATGTGCGCCTGCGTACCAAAACCAATGGTTGCACCCAGTGGCTGACCTGCCAACATATGCGCACCATCCAGCTCACCATCAATTGTTCTATCAAGAAGAACCTTCCAGTTAGCCTGTGCTTCTAGCGTAACAAATAAGCCTTCGTCTTCAAAAAAACCTTTTTCATATGCAACCGCTAAAGGAGCCATGTCCGTCAGCTTAATAAAACCAAATTTCAACTCATCTTTTTCAAGCTTAAGCTCTGCCATGAGACTTGCAGAAGAAAATGTTGCAGCAATGCTTACTACAGCTGTAGCAGCAGCTTTCACAACATGAGATTTGAACACATGTTTTATTAAAGCATGTGGCAAGGATCTTTTTTTATACATATTAATCTCCAATATTAAAAAAGGTAAACAATGGCTTCCATCAGCGGTTAGTTATTCAGGCAC
>CALIUX010000201.1 GCA_938048505.1 uncultured Pseudomonadales bacterium | reverse complement strand
AGCCTGTATCTCATTAATCTCTATTTCTACGCCGACTATGGCGTTAAGCATCTTTGGGTTGTATTCAGGCGTCCAGGGGCTGGGAAGTCCTGCTTCGTATTTTTCAGTTAGTGAATTGACGACCCACTGAAGCTTTTGAGCTTCAGTAAAGATCTTTGCCTTACCGTATAGGTGAACGGCTTGATAATTCCATGTCGGTACACCTGGGCCTAAATACCATGTGGGTGAAATATAGTCGTGAGGTCCTTCCAGAGAGACTAAAACCTCTTGGCCTTCCAGTTCTGTTTGTTGAGGGTTTTGAATCGCTAAATGTCCGTAGATGTGCTGCTTATCTTCTGACAGTAAAAAAGGCATGTGAGTTGAAGTGGCCCTATCCTTCGTGGTTGATATGAGCTGGCCAAACGCATTCGCTTCGATAAATTTAAAGGCTTCTTCTGTATTATAAACTTCAAACTGCTTGGGGATATACATGATCCCTCCGTGAGATCAAATACCCTGTATGTTAAGTTTTTCACACTAAGATAGAAAGTTTTTCTTTACCCTCAAATAGGTACTCATTTAAACGCTGAGACTGGCTGGTATAGCGCACTATATGCATCTGTGAAGAGTAGGTGTGAGCATGCAGGTTGATGGTTTGGATAGATGCGACAGTCTTCGTACCCCCTTTGGTTAGCTGAAGTAGCATGCTTGCTGCTATCAAAAAAGCAAAAGTGATGAGTTGTAGGCGCTTTACTGGGGAGGTGAGAAAGGAAATTGGCTGGCAAGCGATAGCCGAAATAGACTCATTAGAGCGCGTTTTTGTTGCATTAAGGTGGTTAGTCATTCTTTAGGTCCCCAGCATAATCTCGAACAGGCTTCATCGCTTGGTTGGTCTACTTTAACGCTAGCATAATGGCCGTCGTTTGCTGTTCTTCTAGCCGATATGCAGGCTTTTTGTCTAGATAAACTGACATTTTGCCGCCCTTGTTTGAGCTGATAAGGCTGATGCCCATCACTTTTTGTTACCTAGCGAAGACACGGTTGTATACAATCTGCCCTGAAAAGGAGGCGCTGAGGCTTCCTTTTTTGTATACTGAGCACCTTACAAATCTTATAGTTTAATTGACGACAAGATAATGACCGAACGCTTAGAACCCACAATATCGAGCCAAGAGCCTATTGAAGGGCGTGAACACGCCAGTGCAAAAGGAGCGAAGTTAGGTAGTCAAACAAAGCGAACTCAAGCTGCAGCTGCTAAAGCTAACCGCCCAGCACCCGTGAGCCAACGTGTTGTTGAAGTCAAGTCACCTTTGGCGCCGCTGGCACTACTTGCTGCCTTGGTTGCATTAGGGCTTGTTGCATTGCTTTTTTGGCAGGTCTTCACGTTAGATAAAGAGCGAGAGATTCTGTTATCTTCATTGGATACGGCTGATAAGCGCATTGCGCATCTAGAACAGCAATTGGCTGTAACAGGCGATGCATCGGCACAATCACTTACGGCTTTGGCTGCTAATACCAAAACAGTCAGCGATCAGACGACAGAAAATACATCTGAGATTCGCAAGCTGTGGGCTGTGGCTAACGAGCGAAATAAAAAGGCGATTGCCGAAAATACCAAAGCAGGCGCGCGTCATAAAACCGCAACGGCTAAAGTGCAATCTAGCCTTGAATCGCTTAAGACCGATCAGCAAAAAGCACTGAGCGCGCTACAGAGCAAACTCGATGAGCTTACTGGCGAGATCGCGGTGCTCAGCGAAGTGCAAGAATCTCAACAGGCAGCCTTTAATCAAAACCGCAGCGCAGCTGCAGAGGTTAAGGCTCTCAAAAAAGATCTCAATAGCCGAATCAAAACGAATGAAGAAGCCATTAAATCAATGGATGTTTTTCGTTTGCAGACTAATCGGCGCCTACTCGAACTGGGCGGATCTGCCCAGTAATTCACCTTATAACATCACACGATATAACTTTAGGAGTGCTATCAATGCCGTCAAGAAAAGACCTTGCTAATGCCATTCGTGCATTAAGTATGGATGCCGTACAAAAAGCCAAAAGTGGCCACCCTGGTGCCCCAATGGGCATGGCAGACATTGCGCAAGTATTGTGGTGCGACTTTTTAAAGCATAACCCTGCTAACCCTTCTTGGACTGATCGTGACCGTTTTGTCCTATCGAACGGTCATGGCTCAATGCTTATTTACTCTTTATTGCATCTTACTGGCTACAACTTGCCCGTCGAAGAGTTAAAGCAATTCCGTCAGTTACATTCCAAAACACCAGGTCACCCTGAGTACGGCTATACCGAAGGCGTTGAAACCACAACTGGGCCGCTTGGTCAGGGTATTGCGAATGCCGTAGGTATGGCGATCGCTGAAAAAACATTGGCTGCGCAATTTAACCGTGAAGGCCATGAAGTGGTTGATCACAATACCTATGCATTCATGGGCGATGGCTGCTTAATGGAAGGTGTTTCGCACGAAGCCTGTTCATTAGCGGGCACGTTAGGCTTGGGTAAATTAATCGCATTTTGGGATGATAATGGCATCTCAATCGATGGCCACGTAGAAGGCTGGTTTACAGATAACACGCCTGCGCGTTTTGAATCTTATGGCTGGCATGTCATTGCCGATGTAGATGGTCATGACCCAGAAGCTATCGCAGCTGCTATTGCAGCCGCTAAAGCTGAAACAGGCAAGCCTACGCTCATTTGTACTAAAACTATCATTGGTTTTGGCTCACCTAATAAGTCAGGTAGCCACGACTGTCATGGTGCGCCATTAGGTGACGAAGAAATTGCAGCAGCACGTGAATTCTTGAACTGGCCACATGCACCGTTTGAGATTCCAACGGATGTTTATGCCGGTTGGGACTGTAAAGAAGCGGGTGCTAAATCAGAAAGCGCATGGGATGAAAAATTTGCAGCGTACAAAGCTGCTCATCCAGAACTTGCTGCCGAGTACGAGCGCCGTGTTGTGAAAGGCGAGCTACCTGCTGACTTTGAAGAAAAAGCTAACGCTTGGATCAAAGATAGCCAAGAAAAAGCCGAAAACATTGCCAGCCGTAAAGCGTCACAAAACTCGATTGGTGCGTTTGGTGCAATGCTGCCTGAGCTATTAGGTGGTTCAGCTGACCTTGCGGGCTCTAACTTGACATTGTGGAGCGGCTCTAAAGGGATTACTAACGAAGATGCAAGCGGTAACTACTTGTTTTACGGCGTGCGTGAGTTTGGGATGAGTGCCTTGATGAATGGTATTTCATTGCATGGCGGCTTCATCAATTACGGTGCAACCTTCTTGATGTTTATGGAATATGCACGCAATGCTGTGCGTATGTCTGCATTAATGGGTGCACAAAATATCTTTGTCTACACGCATGACTCAATAGGCCAAGGCGAAGATGGCCCAACTCACCAGCCTATCGAGCAAGTGGCAAACCTGCGTATGACACCACGTTTGCAGACATGGCGCCCTTGTGATGGTGCAGAAACCGCCGTTGCTTGGAAGTCAGCTATCCAGTATCAAGATGGCCCATCTGCTTTAATTTTCAGCCGACAAGGCCTACAAGCTCAAGCACGTACTGATGAGCAGCTTGCTAATGTTGCAAAAGGTGGTTACATCTTAAGCGATTGTGAAGGCACGCCAGATGCGATTCTGATTTCAACCGGCTCTGAAGTGAACTTAACCGTGCAAGCAGCGGAAGCGCTAACGGCTAAAGGCAAAAAAGTCCGTGTTGTATCAATGCCTTGTACTAATGTATTTGACGCACAAGATGCTGAATACAAGCAAAGCGTTTTGCCTGTAGAAGTGACCGCACGTGTAGCAGTTGAAGCAGCACACGTTGATTTCTGGAGCAAATATGTAGGTCTAGAAGGCGCTGTTGTCGGTATGTCAAGCTTTGGTGAGTCTGCGCCAGGTGCAGTATTGCTTGAGCACTTTGGCTTTACCGTTGATAATGTTGTGAGTACAACGCTGGAATTGCTCGACTAATTACAGCTGATTAAAAAGGGCACCTTCGGGTGCCTTTTTTACTACCGATTATAAAAAATAATTGATCGATTTTGATTGCTCGTTGGAGACTTCTCATGACTATTAAGTTAATGACTGACTTAGATTTAAAAGGTAAGCGTGTTCTGATTCGCGAAGACCTCAATGTGCCGCTCGATAATGGTGTGATTACATCCGACGCACGTATTCGAGCTGCCATGCCGACTATTAAGCGTGCATTAGATGCCGGCGCCAAAGTGATTGTAATGAGTCATTTAGGTCGCCCAACTGAAGGTGAATTTGAAGAGCAATACTCGCTTGCTCCAGTTGCTAAGCATATCGGAAGCTTACTGGGCACCGATATTCGTGTTGAGCGCGACTGGAAAAGTGGCCTCGACATGCAAGATGGTGAGTTAGTGCTACTTGAAAATGTACGCTTTAACTTGGGTGAAAAAGCCGATGATGAAGGCTTGTCTAAAGCCTATGCAAACCTTTGTGATGTGTATGTTATGGATGCCTTTGGTACGGCGCACCGCGCTCAGGCGTCAACGCATGGTGTGGCACGTTTTGCGCCGATTGCATGTGCAGGCCCGTTGCTTGCTGGTGAGCTTGATGCATTGAAAAAGTCACTCGCTGAACCTGCGCGACCGCTGGTTGCGATTGTGGGTGGATCAAAAGTATCCACTAAGCTGACTGTTCTGGATTCACTTTCAAAGATTGCTGATATTCTTGTTGTGGGCGGCGGTATTTCGAATACATTCGTGGCTGCAGCAGGCAACGAAGTGGGTAATTCTTTATTTGAGAAAGATTTAATCCCGGAAGCGCAGCGTTTGTGTAAAGAAACAGAAGTGATCTTTGCTACCGACGTTCGTACAACTCGTGAAGGCTTTAGCGATTGGGCGCATGACTCTAAGACAGAAGTGCGTACAGCAAGTGACGTTCAAGCTGATGAAGAAATCATCGACTACGGCCCAGAGAGTGCAGCGCGTGTAGCGGAAATCATTAAAAATGCGAAAACAGTGATTTGGAACGGCCCTTGTGGTGTATTCGAATTTGATGCTTTTGCAAAAGGTACAGAAGTGGTTGCGCGTGCTATTGCTGAAAGTAATGCATTCTCGATAGCTGGTGGTGGCGATACGTTGGCAGCAATTGATAAATTTGATCTTGCTGATGATATTTCGTACATCTCAACAGGTGGCGGCGCTTTCTTGGAATATGTAGAAGGTAAAAAGCTACCTGCAGTGCAAGTGCTTGAGTCTCGCGCACACTAAGCGCTATTTTCAAACTTTATTGGTATCTTTTTAAATCTTTAAGATTTTTAAACTCTTTAAACCTTCAAAAGGCGAAAGGCTAAACAGTCTTTCGCCTTTTTTGTCTCTAACCTGCTTTGCTTGTTTAACAATTAACTGCTATGAATCGCCGAAAAAAAGTGAATCAAATTCTTAAAAAACGTGCTAAAAAAGGCGTTAATGCCCCTGTAAAGCGGGTAAAATCAGCTTATGTTAGCAAGGCTCAACGTGTGGAGAATGCAGTAAAGGATGCTGAAAGACCTGTTTTAGACGAAAATACAGAGTGAGTGGCCAAGGAGCAGCGCAACACATCAATAGATATTGGCACTAACTGGCAAAGCTAAGCTTGCTCGATTAGCCCTTTAATCATCCACTCTAAAAAGACCTTCTCATTGAGTGCTTGAACCGTAATCGAGTCAAAATGTGCTTTGGGATCTAAATCTGTTTTTGAAAATTGATATTCAACGGAGTCGGGTTTGGCATCTTGTATTAGTACCGTGACACGATTTTTTGATTTTGCACAATCAATGGTCAGCAGGTCCACAGCAAACCCTTGCTTACGCATTTGCCGATTAACACCGATGATGGGGTCAATGTGTTGATATTGCTTTTGAAAGGTTGCTTGAGCTAAGCCTGCAATCTCGGCCAGCCTGAAAGCTAAAGGTTCTGCTGAAGGCATTATCGTCTCTTTACTAGCTTTATATGGTTGCTGTAAGTCATGCGCGGTGAGGTATATGTATTCTACGCGCCTCTTTGTATGCAAATTGATGGCTTTTATGAGCGTATATCAAGCCACTTTGCTCTTGCCCAAAGCCCTGGTAAACCACTTGCTCCCATAGTATGGCCCAGCACAGTTTTATTTTTAATAAATAAAACTGTCGGCGTTACGCTTACACCCCACTCTTTAGCAATTGTTTGATTGTTATCGTTGATGATAGGAATACGATGCTGAAGCGTATTCGATTGATCTTTCAAATCGCTCGTCTCGTTACTAAAGTACGTTTTTAACTCTTGATCGTCTCCTGATGCCATCGCAATCGTGATAACAGGGTAGTGCTTAGCAAGCTGCTTGATAGATGGAGATGTGATTTTGCAGGGGCCGCACCAGGTTGCCCAAAAATAGACGACCGTTAGCTGATCGTTCGAGGCCTCTGAAAGGTTGAATACCTGCTTTTGTATGCTTTGATAGTTCGTGCTTGGTATGGCGGCTTTGGGTAAATCTTGCCCTCTCCAAAAGTCCATAATGGCGGTGATCGCAATGAATAAGGCGATGTACCCCGTGGCTTTCCCTATCATTTGGGAAACTTTCTTAAATTGACTAGCTTGACTCATAAATAATTAGTTTTATTAGGGTGGGTTTTGTCGAAGTGGATTATCGCAATGTAAAACGAGCTTGTATCATTCGGTGAGGCTTTTATTGAGACTTTGCCGCTGCTTGTTAGTTGCTATTGAAGCAAAATGTTGTTTTTTTGTACGGTAACGATTTGAATTATATGAATTTTCTCTATTTTGTCATTTTTATGAAAAAAAGTTTGACAGGATTTTCTTAATCTGTAAAATGCGCCTCACTTCTTGGGTGGTTAGCTCAGTTGGTAGAGCGGCGCCCTTACAAGGCGTAGGTCACAGGTTCGACCCCTGTACCACCCACCATTATTTTTAAGAAGTATTATGTAAAAACAAGTCTTATTAAGGCGATATTTTTACAGCTACCTTGGACTGGTAGTTCAGTTGGTTAGAATACCGGCCTGTCACGCCGGGGGTCGCGGGTTCGAGTCCCGTCCAGTCCGCCATATACTAAAAAGCCGCATATCTTTGCGGCTTTTTTCATTTCTGGTTATCAATTTTTTTCATCTGTGCTACCTTTGATATATTCAGTGTGTTATTGATGCACCGAATTGGCGCTAATCAAGCTACCTTTGGCTTGTTTTAGAGTGGTGCCGGCTCATTCCCCTGCTGTTCTAGGTCTATCTTTTTAGTCTCTATTGCTTCGGTTATCTAGGGTTTTATATTTTGAGTTCTAGTGCCTGGCTCACGCTTTGCCTTTTTTGTTTAATATTTGAGCGCTGAGTGTGAACTTTAAGCCTGCAAATAATGTCCATTCTGGCGTGCGTGAAATTTCCTTTGTATTCAGAGGCTTTTCTAAGCAGTTTAATTTTTGTGATAGGTAGAGAAACATAAAGGTAAGATGCCTTGCGCAAGATGAGGTGTCACAAGGGTGTCACGTTTGGGCGTAATACTCGTTTTGCAGCGGTTTTATGCCCTTTGTTGTACCGCTGTTTATTGAGATGTACATCAAAAAGATTAACAAAGGATAAGCCTCTTTAAATAATGAGGTACGCGTATTGCTTGGTTGTCTCAGACGGCCCAGTCATTATGTAACAATAATAAAATAGGAGAATATTATGCAATACTATCTAGAAGAACTGTTGGAGTCCTCAGAGGATGAGCAGTTTGATGATGAAATGAATGATATTGATGATTATTCAGAACTTTAAAAAGGCGGTATAAACCGCCTTTTTCATATCTTTGATACACGTTAAAACTCCCTTCAAGTTTCGAAATTAGCCATTTACCATTCCCTCTTTGTTAGCTAGCTCTCGCTGTAATATCTATGCTGCTTACCTCAAAGCTGCTTACCCCGACCTGCGAATATAAGTGAATCTGGTTTTTTATTACGTTATCGAGTGCCTTCAATTGCTGCATGCTAATGTAATTGGCTGGCTAAGCGCCTCATTTTTTACGCTGAGCCTTCCCTGAAGCCTTTTGCCCTTCAAGTCGTTTATTCTTAGGCCTTCCCGTTAAAGCTTTTTCTCTTAAGACTTTTAAGCTATGCCGGTGTGTATCTCATGTATGCTGCTACTTTTTGCCGTGGCTATTGTGTCATGGTTATGATCAGGAAGTGACATATGACAATTTGGGTTGACGCAGATGCCTGCCCCAATGTAATTAAAACAATACTGTTTCGCGCAGCGAACCGTGCAGAGGTGGAATTGGTACTTGTTGCTAATCAGTATCTCAGTGTGCCGCCTTCGGCCTACATTCGTATGATTGTTGTTGAGGCGGGTTTTGATGTGGCGGATAACTACATTGTGCAGCATACGAAAAAGGATGATCTCATCATCACAGCAGATATTCCGCTTGCTGCAGAAGTGATTGAAAAAGGAGGGCGGGTGATTGGTCCGCGAGGTGAGCAGTACACGCCAGATAATATCCAGCAGCGTTTAACGATGCGAAATTTTATGGAAGAGATGCGTAATGCGGGACAGGCAACAGGAGGCCCTCCGCCATTAAGTGAGGCTGACAGGCATGCATTTGCTACCAAACTCGACCGCTACTTGGCTAGGTAGTCTAGTGAGGTGATAGCGAGATAGCGTTGCAATGTAGTGTTTTAGGTTGCCGGAGAGGTACTGTTCAGCTCTTCGCTGGATTCAAGAACCTGCTCTACAGTGGCTTCTGCTACGGCAGGGTCAAGGTGTAATTGCTCAAACAATCGGTTAGGTATTGGCATGGCGGCTCGCTGCGTGATGCCTTTGCGCGCTAGTAGTTGTTTGGCTACATAAAGCAGATTGGCGTATTCAGAGTGCTCGCCTTGGTAATCGGGGTTATGTTGATGTTTTAGTGTGATCACGACTTCTTCTGGCATGTTCCATGTTTCAAGTAGCCAGCTGGCAATTTCATCGCTATCTACACCAACAATTTTGGTTTCAATGGCATGTGCTTGGATGTGGGGGTTTGCTCGCAGATGCCGGCTGATGTTGTCGTAGTAGGGTGGAAAGACTTCCGCAACAATGAGATGGCCAATATTGCAAAGCAGTCCCGATAGATAAGACATACCAAAAGACGGGCTATGTTCCTTGGGGATTTTAGCGATCAAGGCTTCTGTTGTAGCGGCCACGGCTACGGCATAGCGCCAGTAATCACGTATCTGGTCGCTTTGCATGATGTTGGTGCTCATGTTTTTGCCGAGTGCTAAGCCCAAGGACAAGTTGAGTACCATGTCAAAGCCAAGTACACGCACAATGGCATCGTGAACCGATTTTATCTTACCTGGCGCAGAGTAGTATGGCGATGCGGCCCAGCTAACGACTTGCGCTGATAAAGAAGGATCAAGTGCAACAATTTCTGTTAGGTCGCTAATATCTGCATTAGGGTCTGCGCGCAATTTAATGATGCGGTTTGCGGTTTCGGGTAAAAGAGGGAGCTCTAGAGTGTCTTCTAGTCGCTGCTTTATGCGCTTTTCTGTGAAGCGATCAACCGGTGTGCTAGCCGTCGCTGAGGTGGTTGCATCATCGAAAGATGATGTTGTAACGCGGGTGGTGATATCAACGATATTGGGTGACTTGATCATGGAGCAGAAATCATCTCGTTCAATTTCAAGCATTTGCTCCAGTTTCCCTGTTTCTAACCAAAGCGTGTTGTAGTCCAGTAGGTTCTTATCGATGAGAATAGGTGTGCTTGGGTGCCCAATATTATGTTGTTGTGATGCTAATGCTGACTCAATGGCCTGTAGCCCGCTTTGCTCTACTAGCACTCTCATTCTTGACATGTTGAAGTGTTTAAGCGGAGAGGTGGTTGTGGCATTCTCTAGCGAGCTTTGTAGAGTGTCTAGATCAATCATGCGATTCCAAGCTAAAACAAGTGTTATTTCTTGGTCTTCGCTCTGTAACCTCAAGGGTTTGACTAGGCAGCATTGTGGTGCGCTGCGTGAGCTGGGTGCGCAACTGGCGTACTCGCGTAGTTGATAGCGAATATTATTGCTTTTGAGTAGCTGGAGAATGCTTATGGGCAATGGCACCGTAAATTCCTCGCGCAATGTCATTTTGTGGAATACGTCTAGAATATAGTGCTCGCTTTATGCTAGGCACTACCGCTGGTCGGGGGGTAAGTCAGTTTTTACACGCTTTTACAAGTATTATAACAGTGAGCTATCACGATGTTATAGAGGAGCGCTCTTTGTTTGGTGTTATTGTCAAAAAGTTGGATTCCTCTTTCTTTTATAACAAATTCATATGTCCTTATGGACATTGCATATGATTGCTTGGGCTAGCCGGTAAATTAAGATTTATTATAGTCCATCATTTTGCATATGCAGAAAAATACTAAGAAAGTAGTTGGATTGCTAATTTACGGCTGCCTGATGCTTGTAGTATTTTTCTTTTTCGTCTGTTGTGAACAGAGCTTATGTATTGTGCTCACAAGCCTTTTTCGTGATTCGTTGAGGGTATTGCTAAGCCGTACAACTTTCTGCCTGCGGAGTATTTTTTTTGAACATTCATTCAATTGATTTTTAAGTGATTGCCCAAGCAATTTTTGATGAATGTGTAAAATAGCGGTAAACTACTGTTGATGCGTAAGGCAAATACGTTCGAGCATGTCTGTTTTTTATTAAGAATATTTTCATGCGTATTTTTTCAGTAGATCTACGTTAAAAAAGCCTAAAAAATCACGTAAAAGGCAAAATAAGCGCTCAATTGTGGGTGTGTTTAGGTGTTTGGTGAAAAACGAGTCAAGGCAATAGAAAGCAGTAAAAAACGATGCAAGAGAAAAGTAGTGTCAAAAGAGGTATGTATGTCTCGCTGTCAATTTAACCATCAGGATGTACTCGAAAAGGCGTTATCTGTCTTTCATGCTCAAGGCTATTACGCCGCGTCTATGCAAAAAATATTTACTGCAACAGGTCTAAAGCCGGGTAGTTTATATGCATCATTTGGCAATAAAGAAAAGCTATTTTGCTCGGTTGCCGAGCTGTATACTCAGGACACATTAGACTGCGTGAATAAGGTACTTTCAGAGCATGGTGATATACATAGAGGGATTACTGCAATCTTCGATTTACTTATAGCCGATGCGGATAAAAAGGATTACCACGGCTGTTTTTTATTGAATCACCAAGTGGAATTAACGGATGATGATGTGCATTTGAAATTGATGATTCAAGATCAGATTCAGCGCATTGAGCAGTGTTATTATGAGTTTTTGCTTGCAGCTTATTCGCCCGAGCAAGCACGACTTTATTCTGCGAATTTGATGCTCCAAATTTCTGGCTTGCGCACTTACGCCCATCGTGAAAAGCGCCCTGAATGGTTGAAGCAAGTTGTTCAGCAAGGCTTGCCTTGGGTCAACTGGTCAATTCATTAAGCCTTAACAAATTCCTGATGGTGTTTAAACCACCTATCGATCAGTGCATCAACAACGCTTGGATGATGTAGTAAGAGTTGTTTGGCGGTGGAATGAATGTCCTCGATCATCGCTGCGTCCCTTTGCAGGTTAGCGAGCCTAAAGTTTAAATCACCTGTTTGCTGAGTACCTAATAATTCACCTGGCCCTCTCAGTGCTAAATCTTTTTCAGCAATCACAAATCCATCGTTAGACTGTCGTAGCACTTCAAGCCGTTCGCGCCCTTGCCGCGAAAGTGGGTGCGCATACAACAGTACACAATGACTGGCTTTTTTGCCTCTGCCGACTCTCCCGCGAATTTGATGTAATTGTGCTAGCCCTAATCTTTCAGGGTTTTCAATAATCATCAAGCTGGCGTTGGGTACATCGACGCCCACTTCAATGACTGTTGTAGCAACCAATAGCTGGGTTTCGCCTGCTTTGAATGCTGTCATGGTGGCTTCTTTTTCAGCGCTCTTTAGCCGCCCATGCACGAGACCAATCGATAATTCAGGCGCAGCTTGCTGCAGTAGTTCACATGTCTTTTCGGCAGCGCTTGCAGCGAGTGTTTCTGAGTCTTCTACCAAGGTGCAGACCCAGTAAACTTGTTGGCCAGATTGGCATGCGGCTCTTACTCTCTCAATAATCTCGTCTCGCTTACTTTGGTTAATCAACACTGTATTGACAGGTTTTCTGCCGGGCGGTAACTCGTCAATAACGGATAGTGTCATATCAGCATAAGCGGTCATCGCTAATGTGCGAGGAATGGGTGTTGCGGTCATCATTAATTGATGCGGGCTGAATTTGCCACCTTTTTTGCGCAGAGAGAGTCGCTGCTGTACGCCAAAACGATGCTGCTCATCAATAATGACTAGCCCCAACTGTTTAAACAGAACATTGTCTTCAAATAAAGCATGTGTGCCTACTGCAATATGCGCATTACCCGATACGAGTTCTTCTAAGGCAGCCCGCTTTTTTGCTGCTGTGACTTTGCCCGCTAACCATATGACATGAAAGCCAAGCGGTGTGAGCCATTGTGTGAAATTTTGATAGTGCTGCTCTGCGAGTATTTCGGTTGGTGCGACGAGCGCTACCTGAAAGCTCGTATGTAAAGCGCTTAATGCGGCCAGTGCCGCCACTAGAGTTTTACCCGAGCCTACATCACCTTGAACGAGCCTATGCATTGGTGCAGTGCGTTGAATATCTTGCTCTATTTCGCCGAGCACTCGCTGCTGTGCTCGGGTCGGTTCAAATGACAGTTGTGATAAAAACGTTTTTTTAAGCTTGGTATTGGTTGCTAAGTTGGGTGCCGTTTCTTGTTGCTGCGCAAGGCGGCTACGTTGTACCGCGACATTATGTGCCAGCAACTCTTCAAACGCTAAACGTTGTAGGCAAGGGTGAGTGCCCGCCATCAGGCTGTTAACATCAGCTTCGGCGGGTGGTGTATGCGCCAACTGTAA
>CALIUX010000200.1 GCA_938048505.1 uncultured Pseudomonadales bacterium | reverse complement strand
CCGCATCTGAAACGGGCGTTATGCGGGTAAGAAAAAGAAATGAAAGGTTACATTCCGAGGTTGTAAAGACGTTGACGCTGCGAATCAACCATTCTTCCTAGGTGACTCAGATTTCTATGTCCGAAACCTCGCTTCCTCAGTTGTATTAAAGGGGCGCGAGCTTGTCAGGTATCTTGATAGTCATTTTGGGGTTCGACAGCAAAAAAGTTAGGCAAGTGCTAACCCCGGAAACCAAAAAGGCCACTCGATGTGAGCAGCCTTTTCAGGGATGTTCTTTTAAATCAAGAACTTGTCTGGTGGAGCCTAGCGGGATCGAACCGCTGACCTCAACACTGCCAGTGTTGCGCTCTCCCAGCTGAGCTAAGGCCCCTTAGCGTTTTCAGTTTAAGGGATTAAGTCAAAAAAATTAACTCAATCAATACTTTATATATCTGTAGGCCGCCGCCTTTGGAGCGCGCATATTAATGGCGTGCTGTGACCTTGTCAATAATTTGCGTTAACTTTTTGTTTCATTGCGTTTTTGATCGAATACGGGCAGGATTCGCTCTGAACCCAGTAACAACTCCTTTAGGCTCTATGTCAAACACGCCCGGATCGCCTTTATCTGTCAGCCAACTTAACCGCCAAGCCAAACAAGCCCTAGAGCGTGATCTGCCTACGGTTTGGGTTGAGGGTGAGTTAACCAACTTTGCGCAGCCTAGCTCTGGGCATTGGTACTTTACCCTTAAAGATGCGCGCGCACAGGTGCGTTGTGCCATGTTTCGTGGCCGCAATATGATGGTGCGCCACCCTGTTAAGGCGGGTGAGCGGGTTGTTGTGCGTGCCAGTGTGAGCTTGTATGAAGGGCGGGGCGATTATCAGCTCATTGTTGATTCGTTACAAAAAGCAGGCTTGGGTGATTTACATCAGCAATATGAAGCGCTAAAACAGGTTTTACTGGAAGAGGGCGTCTTTGCAGACGATTACAAGCAGGCGCTACCCGCTTACCCGCAATGTATTGGTTTAATTAGTAGTGCCACAGGCGCCGCTGTGCATGACATGCTAACGGTATTAAAGCGGCGTTTCCCTGTGGCGCGCATTATTATTTACCCTGCTATTGTGCAAGGTGATGATGCGCCTTTAAGTTTGAGGCAAGCCTTAGCATTGGCTAATGCGCAAGCGTTATGTGATGTGCTGATTATTGGCCGAGGAGGGGGCTCCTTAGAGGATTTATGGGCGTTTAATAATGAGCACTTAGTACGCGAAGTGCATGCGAGTGAGATCCCTATTGTGAGCGCAGTTGGCCATGAAGTGGATGTTACATTGTGTGATTTTGCGGCAGATGTGCGCGCGCCAACCCCTTCTGCTGCCGCAGAGGCCGTGACGCCCGATGCCAATGAGTTGCTAGCCTTTTTACGCCAGCAGCAAGGGCAAATGCTTCGCATACTCCAATATAAGCTTACAATGGCGCGTCAACGCGTTGTGCAGTTGCAGTCACGCTTGGTTACACCGCAAGCTTATATTCTTCAGCAACAGCAGCGCGTTGATTATTTGTCGCTGCGCCTTCACGCGGCTATGACTCATTATCTTGAGGGGCGTAGTCAGCGCCTTCAAAATCTGAGCGCTGCCGTAGAGCGGTTTGATCCTGTTGGGTTGTTATCAGTGAATCGCGCCCAATATCAGGCGCTTTATGAGCGCCTAGTGACAGCATTTAATAGCCAGTTGAATCATGGCCGTGCCCGCTTGGCGCAACAAGCTGAATTATTAAATGCGATTAGCCCATTGCAAACCGTGCAGCGTGGCTACGCCATAGTGAAAGCGCAAGCGGGTCGCCAGCAAGTGGTCAGTTCTGTGCAGTCAGTAAAGGCGGGTGATGCATTGGCCATTCATTTGTGCGATGGCCAAATCACAACGCTTGTTGAATCTGTTGAAGCCAAATCTGTTAAAGGCAAGGAGCCTAACGTATGAATTCAAAGGCTTCATTGCAATGTGTATCTGAAGCAAAGGCGTGGTTTGAGCGGGTGGTGTTAGGGCTAAACCTTTGCCCTTTTGCACACCAGCCAGCTAAAAATAATACTGTGCGATGGGTTGCTTTTACAGAGTCGCAAGATAAAAGTTTGTTGGAGTGTATAGAAGAAGAGATTGTTCAGTTGCAATCAACAGATGCAAGTACTCTTGAAACCACACTCATTGTTGTGCCTAAAGGCTTTGAAGACTTTTATTTTTTTAATGACACCTTGGCATTTATTGATGATTGGCTTGATAAAGAAGAATGGTCTGGTTTTGTTCAAGTGGCTTCTTTTCACCCTGAATATCAATTTGCAGATAGCCAGCCCGGCGATGCAGAAAATCTAACGAATCGCTCCCCTTATCCTATTTTTCATTTGTTGCGTGAGAGTAGCTTAAGTGAGGTGATCGATAATGGCGCCGATACGGGCTCGATCCCTGAACGCAATATAGTTGTTATGTCTGAGTTATCTTATCAAGAGAAAAAGCGATTATTTCCTTATCTTTTTTCTGAATAAAAAATGGCCACAAAAAAGTGGCCATTTTTTATTTCATGCGCTCTACAGTTAGTTTTTATTACTGTTGGCTTTTTGCCATATCATCAATCGCCTGATAGACATACTGCTGCAATATGAGCGGAGATGCTTGCAGTAGTGCATCGAGATCACGTGTGAGTGATGCATCAAATGAATCGACATCGACCGGCAAGCATATGTTGTTATCGCAGTAGTTTTTCAGCTTTGTTGCGGCATCTTCAAGCACTTTTGAGAGGATAACCGTCTGCGTGAATTTTACGTCTGGGTTTTCTGCGCAGTAGTTTGTAAACCCATAAAGCGTTTCGATGATCGCGCTTTTGAAGTAAGTGGGATGGATGTGATGCGTCAGTTGATCAATATGGCGCGCAAAACTGGGCTCTTCGGGCGTCATAGAGCTGCGCGTTAATGCACAATCCAGCGTAAAGTCTTGCATGTCTTTGCTGCCAAAAACAATATGCTCAACTTGCGATAGGCTTTGCCAGATGGCGAGTAAAAAATCCTCATCAAAGTTGGTGATAGAGCCGCGCTCCACTCGCCATTCAAACCAGTCGGTATCAACCGCATGCGTAGTTTCTGCATCGGTATTGGTAATGCCTGAGTAACTTGCATGCTTGTTGTTATAGGCTTGGCTAATGCCAATGTTAAATTGCTCTTGCTGCGACTCTAGAACCTGTTCAATTTTATTAAAGAGTGTTGAGGGCGCTAGACCTGCGAGGCCTTCAAATGTGCATTTTTCGCCATTTGCGATTTTGCAGCAGAGGTGTAAAAGGTTATGAATTTGAATCGATCCAAGGCCTTTAAATAAATCGGGCCGGGTGCGCATAATGCCACCAATAGCGGCAAGGGCTTCTTGCACTAAAGTGTGCTCGATATTGGAGTGTGTCACTTTAGAGATATCATGGTAAATATCTTTATTCGGCTTTGCACCAGTGAGAGTAATGCGGTTGTTTTGCTCATCGCCAATGCTGATCGACAAATGCCGAGCCGCTAAAACCATGAGGGCATCGCCCAAGTCGATGTGAGTGTAATTGAGCATGGCAAAGCAGGTGCGAGCTGTTAACCAGTAGTTTTTGATCTGTGCTTGAAAGTACACCAACTCAACGAAGGTTTTAAGCGATATATCTTTGCCGCTTTTTGAAATATTGTTACCCAGTGTTCTGCCTGTAGAGAGCGCATTTAATGCATCAAACATGGCTTTATCACTTTCGACTTGAAGCAGGTTTTGCGCTTCGTCAATTAGCGATTCAACATTGATTTCGGGTGCACAATACGAAAGCGTTTTGTCGGATGATTTGAGCGGTTGCAAAGACAGCTTAGGCAAATGCAAGGTTTTGTTGCGCGCGGCGCGCATGGCCAAATTGGCTGAGGCATAGCCTACATGGTCGTGTTGGCTACGCAGCTGCAATTGCTGCAAGGTTTCAAAAAAGGCAGCGGCATCGGGTGTTTCACAGAAGTTCTTATCGACCATCCAAGTAAATACGGCAACTTCAGGGCTTAACCAGTGATTTTGGATATGATTAAGCTCTTGCTCTAAGCTTTGTGTGGCTAAATTGGCATCAAAACTTCTGTAGCCATTCTGCTCACTCTGCAGCCATGATAAGCACAAGCAATTGGTGCCATTGATGTTATAGGTTTGGCTGGTTGCAAGGCTTTGTAACCGGCGACTTGGACGGCCAGTGAGCTTCATGGCTTCATTCGCGCCAATGAGTGAATAAGCTTTTACCAAATGCGGTGCAGAGATGACGCTGATAGGCTCAATGTCTTCGAGCGATTCTGCAATGACGCCATTTTTAGCTAAGTGTTGCTTGATTTCATCATTTTCGGCCAATACAACCAATGCAATTTGGCTTTTATTAAATCGGCGTGAGCGTCTGCGCATGGCTAATGGGTCAAGATCATCAGCGGTGAGATAGCCTTCGTCTAATAATAAGCCGGTAATGTACAGGCTTTGTGCCCAAACGAGCGGTACGTTCTCATTGGGTTCACGCGTTTGGCTGCCTGGATTCTTACGCTCTGCATCGACATTTTCTTTGCTAACGTAGTACAGCTCAGGCAGTAAGCCTGTACCGTCGACATCTACCATCAATGATTCAAGTTTGGTGCGGTAAGCTTTGGCTTGTTCTTTATCTTCATCAAATAAGGCTTGAATATACAAATAGGTGTAGAACAGCGGCCATTCTGATTCAAGATGCTCAAAGCTGGCTAATTCTGAGTGCTCATAGTAAAT
>CALIUX010000199.1 GCA_938048505.1 uncultured Pseudomonadales bacterium | reverse complement strand
TTTAAGCATAAGATCACGTATTGTTTTTGTGTTATCTATTATGGTGCAGTAGAAGATTTTCCATAGCAAAAAAATTAACTGATATGTCCGGCATCACATTTTGTCTTAAATCTGTCATGTTCCTGATATTTATATTCTTTGCGCACATCCTTTTCTTTTGGTTTTAGATTTTTTTGTTCTATGTGGTTGAGGCCATTCCTTTATCTTTCTGTTAAGAAAGAATAGGTAAAAGTCTTTAGATAACCCTTGGAGTCCATTTTTAAATATAATGGTTTAAATGCTTTGGCCTCGATTCTTATTGTCAGGCATATGAGCTAATTAAGGTGTGCGAGCAATAGCACAAATATCTATGCGTTCAGCTCCCGCTTCTAATAACGCTAAACTAGCGCTGGTTACGGTCGCCCCAGTGGTGATGACATCATCTACTAATAAAATTGACCTGCCTTGTATTGGTTCATAAGAGCGGTATAGGCTTTTTAAATTACGTTTTCGACCTTCTTTATCAAGTGTCTTTTGGTTTATATGTGGGCGGGTGCAGTAAAGCAGTGGCTTGGTTTGAAGTTGTAGGCGTGTCGCCATTTCAGAGGCTAGTAGGTGCGAATGGGAAAATCCTTTGCGCGCTAGGGCATTTCGGTGGCTTGGAATCGGCACAATCAGTGTGTCGGTGTCGAATAGTGAGCTGCTCGATGTTGTTTTGCATGTCGATTTAGGTGTTGTTTTAATCGCTATATTCAACGTTTCGATTATTTTTTGTACCCAAAACTGCGTCAGTTGCTGCTGCCCTTTCAATTTAAACAGCTTGATCAAGCTATTGACGGGATACTGGTAAAGCAAAGGGGCATAGGTATTTTGAAAGGGCTTGGGGTGTTTTAGGCAGTCACCGCATAATGCTATGGTTTCTTGAGGTTTTGCATGAGGGGGCTTTTGCTTTTTAAATGGCAGCCCGTTAAGTGGTAGCGCGCACATGCGGCAAGGCGTGTGGTGCGTTTGCATTAGTGCAATGCAGGCGTCACACAGTACAAGAGTGTGGTTACTTGGCTCGTGGCAGAGCAGGCATTCTACCTGCAGTGCTTGCTGTAGTGTTCGGTGCCATATTCGCGTGATGGCCTGTTTGCTTGATTGCCTTGTCAACTTTTTCATCATTAAAAAGTTGACAAGGGTGCATTGCTGCTTACCATACCCATTCCTTTGGTTACTATGCTTGCCTAATTGTTATGACAAATACAACAGATGTCTTGCGCCACGATTGGCGTCGTGAAGAAGTTCTTGCACTCTTTAATTTACCTTTTAATGATCTGCTTTTTCAAGCGCAAACGGTACATCGTCGTTACTTTGACCCTAATCAAGTACAAGTCAGCACATTATGCTCCATTAAAACTGGTGCATGCCCAGAAGATTGCGCCTATTGCCCACAGGCCTCCCGTTACAATACGGGGCTAGAGCGTGAGCGCTTGATGGCGGTGCAAAAAGTACTAGAGGAAGCTAAGCAAGCCAAAGAAAAGGGTGCGACTCGCTTTTGCATGGGCGCAGCATGGCGCTCACCCAATGGCCGCGATATGGATATTGTCACAGATATGGTGCGTGAGGTGAAATCCTTAGGTCTTGAGACCTGTATGACCTTAGGTATGTTGGATCAGCAGCAAGCGCAATCTTTAGCTGATGCTGGTCTGGATTACTATAATCATAATCTCGATACATCACCTGAATATTATGGCTGTATTATCACAACACGTTCTTATCAAGATCGTTTGAATACCCTTGCTAATGTGCGTCATGCGGGCATGAAAGTCTGTTGTGGTGGCATTGTAGGAATGGGAGAAGAGCAGAAGGATCGCGCTGGTTTACTTGTAGAGCTTGCGAATATGGACGATCACCCAGAATCGGTTCCGATCAATATGTTGGTGAAAGTAGCTGGTACGCCATTAGAGAATGAAGAAGATTTAGATCCTTTTGAGTTTATTCGCACGATTGCTGTAGCGCGTATTCTTATGCCTGCCTCTTATGTACGTCTTTCTGCTGGCCGCGAAACCATGAGTGATGAAATGCAAGCAATGGCTTTTCTTGCGGGTGCAAACTCTATTTTTTATGGTGAAAAGCTGTTGACCACAGCAAATCCTGAAGCCGATTCTGACCGACAGCTATTTAACCGTTTGGGTATTGAGCCAGAAGCCTTTGTTGCGCCAGAGCAAGCCCCAAAAGAAGAGCCTGCTGCGGTTCAAGTGTATGAACCATTAGCGTCTAGTCATCTTGCTGCTGGTGATAAAAAGGGTGATGCGCTTTTCCATCAAGCCTAGGTGCTTTCGCGAATCTCAGATAAATGTATTGATAGAAGCCTTTTGTGTCTTTTGATGATTTTTTAAGTCAACGCCTAGAGCAGCGTAAAGCGGTTGGGCTTCATCGTCATCGCCGCACGGTGAAAGGGGCTGCTAGCGTGCATCAAAATGTTGATGCTCAAAGCCTTGTTAACTTTTGCAGTAACGATTATCTAGGCTTAGCTGGCCATGCCCAAGCGCGCCAAGCAATGTCTGATGTTGCGATTGGTGAAGGCGTTGGCAGTGGTGCTTCGCATTTGGTCAGTGGTCATAGTCGTTACCACCAAGCCCTTGAAGCGGCATTAGCTCATACGACAGGGCGAGAAAGTGCGCTACTTTTTTCGACTGGCTATATGGCCAATATCGGCCTGATCACTGCTCTAGCAGGCCCATCTCAGCATATTATTGCGGATAAACTGAATCATGCATCATTGGTTGATGCCTGCCAGTTAAGTTGCCAGCAAAATGGTTAGAAGCAGTTTTTTCGTTATCGTCATAATGATCTTGCACACTGTGAAGCCTTATTAAAAAAAGCACCACCGCATTCTTTATTGGTGACCGATGGTGTCTTTAGTATGGATGGTGATTTTGCTCCATTGCGCCAATTAGCCCAGCTAGCCAAAACCTACAATGCTATTTTGGTGGTGGATGATGCGCATGGTTTTGGCTGTGTAAGTGAGGGTGCAGGCAGTGTTTCGGCACACCAGTTGTCCCCTGAAGATGTGCCGGTGTATATGGGTACATTAGGTAAAGCGATTGGCAGCTATGGTGCATTTGTTGCGGGCAGCAAAGTATTGATTGATACATTGATGCAATTCTCTAGGCCTTATATTTATACGACGGCTTTGCCACCAGCTGTTGCAGCGGCAAGCTTGGCAAATATCAATACTATGCGTGCTATGCCAGAGCACCGGCAGTCTTTAAATGAAAATATCATGTACTTTAAGCGCCATATTAAACCTCTTTTAGCGAAGCATCCGGCTTATCAGTTATTGCCTTCAGATACGGCTATTCAGCCACTGCTGATTGGTTGCACTGAGGCGGCTATGAAAATTTCACAGCATTTGCATGCATCGGGCTTTTGGGTCGCAGCAATTCGCCCGCCCACCGTACCTGCAGGCACATCACGTTTACGCATTACGCTGAGCGCTTCCCATACAACGCAACAAATCGATGCGCTGTTGCGAGCACTTCAGGCGGCTTGTGAAGCCGTTTTGAGTCACTCAGAGGATGGGGCATGCTAGCACTACACTGGCTGCAGCGTAGTCAGGACGATCATGCTCCAATATTGCTCTGTATTCATGGTTGGGGGGCGCATGCTGACGTATGGCGGCCTCTAGCGGGGCATCTATCTGACTATTCTGTTGTTGCGATTGAATTGCCTGGTTGCGGCGCTAATACGCAGCCTTCACAGTCATTTGAGCATTTTGTAGAAGCCTGCAAAGTGCTTATTCAGAAAGAGTTGTCTGACGCACATATATTTATTGCTGGCTGGTCTTTAGGTGGCAAAGTGGCTATGGCATTAGCAGCTTCATCAGACCTGAATATTGCAGGTTTAATAGGCGTTGCGACAAACCCTTGTTTTGTTCAGCAAGCGATAGGGTCTACTTGCGAGTGCCCCTCAAAAAGTTGCTTATGTGACGATGAGATCACTGATGTAACACCTGCCACAGGAATGAAGCGGGCAGACTTCGATGCTTTTTTATCGGATTTCGAGGCTGATGCTCCTGCAACTTTTAAACGCTTTACAGCGCTGCAGGCATCTGGCGCCCATGATATGCGCAGCTTGCGTAAGACCATGCGCCTACAGTTAGTTGCCCCGACATCTGATCAGCAAATATCTTGGTTGGCTTCATTGCATTGGCTTGCGCGTGATATGCGGCCTGTTGTTGCGAAAATCATACCTCCACAATGCTATATTCAAGCCGATGGCGACGCGCTAGTGCCATTAGCTGCGCGTCAGCATTATTCAGGTGTACTACATACGATTACGCACTCCAGCCATTGCATTCCCTTAGAGCGCCCTGCTGAATTGGCGCGTGCCATAACGGTTTTTATTCAAACCCATACAGCCAAGTACGATAAGCAGCGTGTTGCGAGCGCTTTTAGTCAGGCTGCAACAACATATGATACGTTTTCGCACGTACAAAAGCATATTGCTCAACGAGTGATTCATGCTGCTACAAGTCTTCCCGATAAAGGCTTTTCAGGTAAAGAGGTCTTAGACCTCGGTGCTGGAACCGGCTCTTTGAGTCATGCTCTGATACAGCAAGGTGCTTGTCTGACCGCATTGGATATTGCAGAAGGTATGCTTAAACAGGCCGTGACGTCATCTCGCATACAAACGGGTGTTGTTGCAGATGCTGAATCGTTGCCCTTTGCGCAAGCCAGTTTCGATGGCATTGTCTCGAGTCTTGCAGTGCAGTGGTGTAATGATATCAATCGTCTATTTGCAGAATGCTACCGTGTACTCAAACCGGGCGGCCAAGCGATTATTGCTACGCTGGGGCCAGGTACATTGCATGAGCTTAAGCAGGCTTGGTTGGCGGTTGATGCGTATGTTCATGTTAATGGCTTTGCATCAAGAGCGAGCCTTTGCCAAGCAATTGAGCAAAGTGGCTTGGTGATCGACCAGATTCAACAGGCGCCCGAGGTATTTACCTATCCTAAAATGATGCCCATCTTAAAAGAGCTCAAGGGTATTGGTGCGCACAATAGTCACGATGCTGCCCCCAAAGGCTTGATGACATCCTCTAAGCTGAAAGCATTGGAATCTGCCTATCGTCTTTCTCAGCCAGAGCAAGAAGGGTTTAGCGTCACTTATGATGTGTTGTTGCTTTCGTTATCTAAACCGGCCTGATATGAATGCTTATTCGCATTATTAAGTAATTTAAGTGCTTTTGATGTTGATTGAAATACAGGTGCTCTAAAAACCCATTCAGTCAGTGACAGTTAAGGCAGCTAATACGGTTACACTTTTAAGATAGGTAAATAATTTAAGGCAGCTAAACATTAAGACGTGACAAGAAAAACTCTTTTAAAGCGGTGGAGCTGTTTTTATAGTTAATTTCAGTTGGCTACGCCACTTTCATCCATTCAAATAAATATCTATTCAAATAAGATTATCGCACTATGGCAAAACCATTTTTTATTACGGGTACTGATACGGATGTAGGCAAAACAGTTGTCGCTGTTGGCGTCTTAAAGAAGCTGTCTCAGATGGGAAAGACGACATGTGCGTTGAAGCCCGTCGCAGCAGGCTGTGAGGAACAGGCGGGCACTTTCCAGAATGACGATGCCTTGCAAATACAGTCGGCTGCTACAACATCATTACCGTATTCTCAGGTTAACCCCATTGCGTTGGAGCGTGCTTGTGCGCCGCATATTGCCGCGCAGTATGAAAATCGCCGTTTACAATTGTCTCGTATAGAAGGTATTTGCAGAGGTGTGCTGATGCAAAAGGCCGATGTCTGTATTGTAGAGGGGGCAGGGGGGTGGCGTGTTCCCCTTAATGAGCGTGAAAGCTTGAGTCAACTCGCTGTAGCTTTAAAAAGCCCTGTTATTCTTGTAGTCGGTATGCGCTTGGGGTGCTTGAATCATGCTTTGCTGACCGCTGAAGCGATTATGCGCGATGGCGTGCCGTTGGCTGGCTGGGTTGCTAATACGTTGGCTGAGCCTATGCCATATTTAGAGGAGAATATTGAATCCCTTCATCAGCGTTTACCTGCGCCGTGTTTGGGTATTATCCCTCCATGATCTAATAGTCAGTGTGCTGGAGATTTCTTAAATCTTGAGTCACTTCTCTCTTGAGCAACTTCCCTAAAAATCCTTTAAGCGGTTATATATACAATAGGTAGAAAAGGTTATGTTTTTACTTCAAGAAGAAACTATTTACTGCCCCTATTGCGGCGAGAAGATAACCATTTTGATTGATCAAGAAGCC
>CALIUX010000198.1 GCA_938048505.1 uncultured Pseudomonadales bacterium | reverse complement strand
CGTGTGTCGCCTATTTCTGCTGGGCGAGAAGAAGCGCGATTAAGAGCAGATGTTTTGCTGAATGATAAACAGTCGCTCAATGTTGATGGTTTGCACTCCAAGAATACCCAAGCACAAAACACTAGCCAGCGTGATGCGGTGAGTGTGAGTTTTAATCAGCGCATGGGGCGCTGGAACGTGGCAGCGGGTGCAAAGCACACCAAACAACAAAATGATGTGAATACAGATTCTTATCAATCGTTAATTACAACGGTAGACCGTAATTTTAATTACAAAGAAAAAGCAGGCCGTGTCTTTCTGGATGCAGAAAGAGGGTTGGGGTCAGAAGGTCGCTCGCGCATTGAGGTTGGGGGAGATTATCAACTTCATCAAAAAGTCGCTTTATATGGCCGTCATGAAATTATTGATAGCATTAATAATATCTCTTCTTTAAACGGAAATGAGCAGCGTAGTAATACTGCCATTGGCCTCAAAACCGACTTCTTGCCCTCTACTGAATTATATTCTGAATACCGTATGCGTGGTGCGAGCAGTGGCCGAGAGTTGCAGGCAGTAAACGGCATGAGAGGGCGCTGGGAAGTGAAGCCCGACATTAATGTTTCACCGTCTCTCGAAGTGATTAACACATTGGAGGGTGATAACGCGCAAGATGTGATCTCGACATCGGTCACCGTGACAGATTCTCGTCGTGAAAACGTACGTCGCTCAGTGCGTGTAGAGGGCCGGTTTGCTGACTTCTCTGATACCTATGCATTGGATTACCGTTATGCTGGTCGTATTAATAAAAACTGGACATCCCTTTTCTTAAATCGCCTTTCTTTAACAAAAAGAGACGGCGAAGAAGATCAGCTGCGCAATACCTTTTCGGCAGCCTTTGCGCACCGGCCTCGTTTTGATAACCGCTGGCACTCACTCTATCTTGCGCAATGGCGAGAAGAGCGCAATATTACTGAGCAAGAGCGAAGTGTCTATTTGCTGTCGACACACCAAAACTATCAATTCTCTCAAGATATTATTTTGTCTGGACGCTTTGCTGCAAAATGGCAAGATCAGGTAATAGATGATTTCAATTTTAATTCTACGGCTCAGCTCTTAGGTGGACGTTTAACTTGGGCGCTTACGCGTCGCTGGGATGCTGATGTTCGATTAGGTCTTTTAACAACAGACTTGGGTGAAGATCAGCGGTTTAGTGCAGGTATTGGTGCGCACTATTTGATTAAAAAGAATCTTCGACTCGGTGCAGGTTTTAATTTTGTCGGCTTTGAAGATCAAGACTTAGATGAGCAAAAGTACCATGCAGAAGGCTTATTCTTTGGCTTGCAATATAAGTTTGATGAAGATGCTTTCTCGTGGTTGCGTTAACAGCAACTAGACAAATTTTTTCAAATAAGCTTTTACAGCATTACGTAATCGATAAGGTATCTCAATGGTTATAGATTATGAATATTCTCAAGCATATCGTTAGGCCGCTTTGGGCTGTAATGTCCATTAGTCTCTTGGTTTCATGTGCATCGAATGATGCGCTTTTTGCGGAGTATGAAAACCGTTGTCGCGTGAATATGTTGGTCGAATCAGAGACGCTTTCGGTTATCGATGATAACGGTAATGCTTACCGTTGGGAGCCGCATATCGATTTTGAGCTAGAGAGCAGTGCCTTAGTAGGGGATGCCAAAATCAGACTTGATCATAATGCCGCGATTTTGAAGGCTTACCCCGAACTGATTTTTGTTGTGAACAGCTATAACCAAGGTGTGGGCTCTCATGCTGATCACCTGCGCTTATCTAAAAAGCGTGCTTTTGAAATTAAAAAATACATGCTTTCACAAGGTGTCATGGCCGATCGGGTGATCAGCCAGCCTGGTGCAAAAACAGCGCAAGCGATTGCGCCTCGCAAAGGTGAAAAAGTCTATGAGCTAGATCGCCGAGTTGAATTTATGTTGCTAGACCAGTTTGCAAGACCAATACCGCTTAGAGTGAAGTCGCTTTTTTGATATATATGTGATGTGGCATCACGGTGCGATTAACTGGGCTGCTGTAGCTGAGCTACTGACTAAATAGCGGCCACTTAGAATTTTACCTTTCAGACTGGAATAATAATGCAGCTTAACTATATTAAATCTTATATGAAATTTATGGTTTTTATTATTAGTGGTTGTCATTAAGGCTCGTTTGAGTGTATGACCACAAGGGCATAGTGTGAAGTTGACGATATTCAGACTCATCAGATTGACGCTCAGTGAATGCAATACGCCCCACAGGGTGTCTAGCCTCAAAAGCATTGTATTGTATTTAATGCTGGGCTTGTGGGTGTCTGCTAATCTGACAGCCTATGCCATGACACCCGCTGATACGGTGATCAATAATCAGGCAACGGCAACCTATACTGATTCGGGCAACGTAGCGCGCTCTATTACATCGAATACCGTGCAAACGATCATTCAGCAAGTTGCCAGTGTTAATTTGACGGTCTCGCAAACCAAACCCACTAATACAGGCAGCACTATTTTATTCCCGCATATTGTGACCAATACGGGTAATGGGCCAGACCGTTTTTCATTAACGGCAACGGATTTATTTGGCTCAGGCAGTGATTTTGCGTTTTCTAGCATCACTATTTTTCCTGATATTGATGCGAATGGTGAGCCCGATAGCACAACAGCGATTACAGAAACGCCTGATCTTGCACAAAATGCGACCTTTCCTTTTGTTGTGGAAGTTACAATTCCGAGTGCAGGCCTGAATACGAATGATCAAGCCCAATTAGAATTAAGTGCTGTATCTCAAGCCGATAGTGCACAGAGTGCTACCAATACGGATACGGCTATTATTAGTGATCGCGCGATTATTGATGTTACCAAAGCGCTGAGTCAAAACTTGGGTGAAGCGGGCTCAGGGCCTTATCGCGTAGAGCTTTTTTATAATAACCCCAGTGACGATGTAGCAACGGATTTGACGGTTATCGATATTCTCCCTTCCGGTATGCTTTATGCCGGTAACGCCACATGGAGCATTGGCTCGATTACGTTGACAGACAATAATGAGGATTTACAAGGGAGTAATCCATCTATTGTTTATTGTGCATATGATGCCAGTTGTACCAACGGAGCATTTGATGCCAATCAAGTGACATTTGTTATTAATGAAGTTGGGGCAGGGCAGTCTGGTACGGTAAGCTTTGATGTCACTATTGATCCCACTGCTGTGCCTGGCACCATTTTTAATACGGCAAACTTCCAATATTTTGATACGGTTGCGCAAACATCACTGGCCGATAGTAATACGGCCCCTTTTGCTATTTTGCCGACCGCTGCAGTAACGTTTACAGGCGAAACCATTGCTAGTATTCAGCCTGGCCAAACGAGCTTTTTCAATAATGTTTTAACCAATAATGGCAACGCATCTGATGTATTTAATGTCGATATTGACAGTGCGAGCAGCAACTTTCCGAGCGGCACATTTTTAACGCTGCTCCGTGATGATGGCTTTACACCCCTCACAGATAGCAATGGCGATGGTATTCCTGATACAGGGCCTGTTGCATCGGGTAGTTCATTTACCGTTGTTTTGCAGGCCGTTGTGCCAGCGGATGCCGTTGCCGGGACATACTCTATTGATAAGGTCGCAACCTCTTTAAATAATAGTGCTATATTGGCAACCGCGACAGATACGGTGACGGTCACTGCACTGCCATTGGCTGTTGATTTAACAAATAATGCCCCTGCAGGCGATGTGGCATGTGATGCAATAGCCGATGTTTGTGGATTTGGTAGCGGTGTAGAAGCAAGCGCTCAAACAACGCTGCCTATTGCGCCTGGCGAAACAAACACGTTTATTTTGTATGTGTTCAACCTGAGTGCCGTGACCGATAGCTATATTTTGGGTGCCAGTACAGACCAAACATTTGCTAGCCAAACTTTACCTAATGGTTGGTCTGTTGAATTCATCAATGATGCTAATGAGGCGATTTCTAATACGGGCGCAGTCAGCCCGGGTGCATCTGTACGCGTGCGTGCTCAGGTTACGGTACCCGCAGAATCGCCCCCTCTTACGCAAAGCCTTTATTTTCGTGCGCTGTCTTCTCTGACGGGGCAAGGTGACATCAAACATGATGCGGTGACGGTAACGGTTGTAGAAGGTGTCACGCTCACGCCGAATAATCAGGGGCAAACCACGCCCGCAACATTCGTAAACTACACACATATTCTGCAGAACCAAGGCAACGAAGCGATTGGCGCAGTAACCTTAACGGCAACCAATACGTTGGCTGCACAAGGCTGGACATCTTTAGTGTATGAAGACACCAATAATGATGGCCTCTTTGATGCAAATGACGTACTTGTGAGCGCATTGCCTTCTTTGGCGGTGGGTGAAAGCAAAACGCTTTTTGTGAGAGTCTTTGCACCGTCTGATGCTGCATTCAATGTGGTCAATGTCACCACGCTAAAGGCTGAGTATGGTGCGGGTGAAGAATTGTCTGTAACGGATACAACGCGCATAAACCCTTTTAATGTCGATGTGATTAAAGAGCAAGCTTTAGATAGCGATTGCAACGGTATTGCCGACGTCCCGTTTGTGCCCACAGAGTTTACGGTTAACCCTGGTGAATGCATTGTTTACCGCGTTCTCACACAGAATAACTCCGCTGATACAGTTTTTAATGTCAATATTATTGATGCAACGCCTGCTTTTAC
>CALIUX010000197.1 GCA_938048505.1 uncultured Pseudomonadales bacterium | reverse complement strand
CCAAGACGGTTTAGTGCATATCTCTGCACTGAGCCATAGTTTTGTGAAAGACCCCCATAGTGTTGTGAAAGCAGGTGATATTGTTAAAGTCAAAGTGATGGAAGTGGATGTACAGCGCAAGCGCATTGCGCTGTCTATGCGTTTAGATGATAAAGCCAGTGAAACGGCTAAATCAGGCGACAACACACGACGCCAAGCACCGCGTAAAGAATCCAATAAATATTCTAAAAACAGTAATCCGTCTCGTAATAGTGGCAACAACCAACAAGGCACAATGGCTGCGCTATTTCAGCAAGCGATGAAGAAAAAGTAATACCGCTTATCTCCCCAAAAAAATATCACAAATTATTTATTGACAAATAAAAAGGCAGAGGTAAGATGCGCGCCAATCTTACCCATTCACATTCGAAAGAGGAGTATTTAAAAATGATTAAGCCAGTGAGACAAAAAATCTAACCCCTTTCGAGTTCTTTTTCTCGGAAGGTTTTTTAATAACTTTCTGAGTCAGAAAAACCCTGACCGGATATCCAGTTGGGGTTTTTTTATGCCTGAAACCCCATAAAATTTAACTTATGCCAAATTTGGTAGGGGCCAGTCATGCCTGTAAAAATGGAATTAAATAAAAATTCAAAGAACGGGATCAAACCAGTTAAGATCTATACGCGCAATATTGATAACACTGCATTAACGCAGTTAAAAAATATTTCTCAATTACCGTTCATTCATTCTCATATAGCTGCCATGCCTGATGCACATGCTGGTATTGGTGCAACTGTTGGATCCGTCATTCCAACAATAAACGCTATTATCCCTGCTGCGGTGGGTGTTGATATTGGTTGCGGAATGATGGCTGTACAGCTTTCTCTCACCTCAGCACAACTGCCAGATAGCTTAACAGATATGCGTTTTGCCATTGAGCGTGCCATACCCGTTGGACTCAGTGCACATAAAACCGTATCCATCCGTGAGAGTGCTTGTAAAAAAATAGAGTCAGATGTTAATAGGCTGTTCGATAAGCATCCTACATTACTAAAAATGCAAAAAAATCCACGCCAAATGTGGGCAAAGCAGATGGCAACCTTAGGTAGTGGCAATCACTTTATTGAAGTGTGTATTGATGAATATAAAAAGGTTTGGGTGATGTTGCATACTGGTAGTCGAGGTATTGGCAATAGTATTGGGCGCTACTTTATTCAACAAGCTAAAAAAGATATGCAAGGGCACATGCATAATTTACCAGACAAAGATCTTGCTTATTTTCAAGAGGGAAACCCTCATTTTTTAGATTATATTGATGCAGTCAATTTTGCTCAGGAATATGCACGGCTTAACCGCGAAGAAATGATGAAATTAGTTTTGCGAGCGATTAAGCCACATCTGCCAGATTTTAATCTTGAGAAAAAAGCCATTAATTGCCATCACAACTATGTAGAAAAAGAACATCACTATGGAAAAGAAGTTTATGTCACACGCAAAGGCGCCATCAATGCTGAACGCGGTAAACTCGGCATTATTCCTGGCAGCATGGGAACAAAGTCATATATTGTGCGCGGCTTAGGTTCAGAAGAATCATTCTGCTCTTGCTCCCATGGTGCAGGACGTATAATGAGCCGTACCGAAGCAAAAAGACGATTTCGAAAAGACGATTTGATTACACAAACTCAAGGTGTCGAATGCCGAAAAGACAAACATGTAATTGATGAAATCCCAGCTGCTTACAAAGATATTGATCAGGTCATGGAAAATCAAACAGACCTTGTCACTATAGAACACACATTAAAACAAGTTCTCTGTGTGAAGGGTTAGGTTCTTATACACGCATAAAATTTATTATTTATATTGGTTATCAATTTCAAAATGAGGCACTTCATATCGACTTTACCTTTAAAAGGATATCACTATGCGAAAAAAACAGGCTTTACGAAACCCTTATGCACACCACCCTATTATGAGAAAAGGCGGTGTACATGAAAAATCAAAAAGTGCAAAACGCGCAGCGACCAAACGCGATACTCGACAAAAAGCGAGTGAGTGGCTTGGTCGCCCCTTTGCATACACGTTAAATCGCAATAATTATTGGAGGCTTGAAAGGACATCACCGCCATGAAGCAAATAGGGATAAAAACGTTAGAAACAAAATTCTAAAAGATCAGTCTACCTTGCCTGAAAGCGAATTTTATTCGCTCTAACAAAGCCACCGATGATGACTTTAACGTAGAACAACGTAGAACGAATATGATTAAAATTTTTACTCTATTACTATTGGCTACTTTTTTTTCTGCCTGCGCAAACACACCGAAAAAAACCGAGATCATCACGTCTGAAATCAATTGTGATGACATTTCAATACAAGGAGAGGTCTCTGTACCGAACTTTAAGACAGAGTTAGCGCGTATTACTCAATCTATTACTAAACTCGAAGATATCCAGAAAAGAGAAGAGCATGCTCTGCATGCTGCAAAAGAATCAGTTTGGGCCTGTGAGCCAGCTTGGGCAGGCGAGCATTGCCGCGGGGTAGAAGGGAAAAAGCTGAATGCAGTGAATAAGAAAATTGACAGAAATAATCAGCAACTGGAACAGCTCAATAGGAATAAGCGTGTGTATGAATGCCTTATTGAGCGCTACCAAGCGGTATAGCAATCTAAAGATACCTCATGCTTTTAAGCATGAGGTAAGGCACTCTCATTTAATGCCGAGCTAGTTAGCTCCAGCATATACGGCTTTCAAGATCGCATCTGCACCGCTATCAAGAAGCCTCTCAGCCAATGTAACGCCCATGACTTCAGCCTCGGCGGGTGAGCCGGTGATTTCATCATAAATGACTTTGCTTCCATCAGGATCAGCGACTAAGCCACGCAACCATAACTGGTTGTCTTTCTGAATAGCATAACAAGCAATGGGCACTTGGCACCCGCCTTCTAATCGGCGGTTGAGCGCACGCTCTGCCAAAACTTGCTCAGCCGTGACGGTATGATGCAGCGGTTTGATTAAATCAATTGTTTGCTGATCATCCATTCGGCATTCAATACCTACCGCACCTTGACCACCTGCCGGAAGGCTCTCTTCAGGCGAAATAAATTGGCGAATACGATCAGGCATTTCCAGTCGAATCAAACCTGCCGCAGCCAGAATAATGCCGTCATATTCACCCGCATCAAGTTTTGCCAAGCGGGTATTCACATTGCCTCTTAGAAATTTGATTTTGAGGTCGGGGCGGCGCGCCATGAGTTGGCTTTGGCGGCGTAAGCTTGAGGTACCAACAATACTGCCCTCGGGTAGAGACTCCAGGCTATCAAAGGTATTTGACACCCAAGCATCACGCGGGTCTTCGCGCTCGCAAATAACCGATAACCCTAAACCCTCAGGGAACTCCATCGGCACGTCTTTCATCGAGTGAACGGCAATATCGGCCTCATGATTGAGTAGGGCATGCTCTAGTTCTTTTACGAATAGGCCTTTACCCCCCACTTTAGCAAGCGGTACATCAAGGATTTTGTCTCCGCGACTCACCATAGGGACTAGCTCGACCGTAATATGACTGTGCAAGCCCTCAAGGCGAGCTTTAACATACTCAGCTTGCCAAAGGGCTAAGGCACTTTTTCGAGTTGCAATACGGAGGGTGAGAGGCGAGGTCATAAACGGAACCTTACATAATTAAGCAATAAAAGTTGATAGGGTATATGAAACGTGGCGTACAGTAGAGCAAGCCACTCACACCACGTCACAATACAGAGATAAAGCCGATGATAACAGACACCGTCAAATAAAGACGGTAATGCGTCAGCACGGCAAAAAGCGGGGTTATCACCTGCTAATTTACCTCAAAGCAGACCCACACAAGCGCATTTGGTGCAATCCAATCATCAAAAATCTAACAAATAGTGGATATTTAACACTAAGCATCAACTTGTCTCCCCCCAATCCGGTGCCAACTATTTAATTAAGGCCAGCCTTACTGACTGATAGAAACTTCGCCCCTACTACCAGAAAAATTGCACTAGAAAAATTGCTCAAAAACACCCGCGCTCATTTTCTTTAAACTCCGGCCTAGGCTGTCTTTTTGGCTCAAAAAATCAGCCCCTTTGCAAAAATGATAACCGCATCACAAAGGATCAAAATACACCCAACAAGATCAAAATGAGTACTTAAAGGTTAAATTATTGAACTGATTTCAACAGTAAGTAGGGGCTTTTGAAATAATGAGTGTGACACAAAAAAGTCATTATTTTTTTCACACACCATAACTTATTGATGAATCAACTAAAGGCCGAACTTAAGACTTCGTAACGGGAATGAATTCGATCATCTAGCACCATAATAGGGCAAAGCAAGCAGAGAAAGGGCTCAAAATGGTAAACATTTACTGCATTATCGGGGCATTTTGGCTTGTTTGAAGCCTTTTTTATAATTGGCATATGCCGTGCTTCATGAATGATTATTCAGGCGCCGCATAGGCAATTAACCCACCAAAAAGCACTCTTTGGCGCCACCAGTATACTCATTAATGCAAGCAATTTAGGGTGCATATTATTCACTATCACTAGAAGTAATAATGAATATAAGCGGGTTGAATTTTAAGCTTTGATGGGCCGGCTTGTTTATTCTCCTTTTGGCGCTGTAATAAATAATCACTTGACATAATTGCTGCACGACGAGATAAAAGCACCAACAAAATAATTAACGGTAATTTAAAGTACCTCTCAAATCACTAACCTCTTTAATTATATTTTTTAAAAGGATAAGAAACCCATGTTCAAGCGAATGCTTAAGTCTTCGGTCATTATTATGTCGTTGTTTCTTGCAGTAGCAGCGCAACCTGCATTAGCAAAAGACAAGTTTAAAATTTGTTGGTCAATTTATGTTGGTTGGATGCCTTGGGAGTACGGTGATACGAACGGCATCATCGACAAGTGGGCAAAACGTTACGGCATTGATATTGATGTTGTACAAATCAACGATTACATCGAATCAATCAACCAATATACCGCCGGCGGTTTTGATGGCTGCACCATGACCAATATGGATGCGCTGACTATTCCATCTGCAAGTGGTATTGATACAACGGCTTTGATTGTCGGTGACTTTTCTAATGGTAACGATGCCGTTATCTTAAAAGATAAAAAGAAACTGAAAGATATCAAAGGCCAGACGGTCAACTTGGTTGAACTGAGTGTTTCTCACTACTTACTTGCACGCGGTCTTGAGAGCGTTGGCCTTTCTGAAAAAGACATCAAAGTTGTGAATACCTCTGATGCAGATTTAGTAGCGGCCTACACAACCAAAGACGTTACTGCTGTAACGACTTGGAACCCTCTCGTTTCTGAAATCTTGGCTATGCCAAAAAGCAACAAAGTATTCGATAGCTCACAGATCCCAGGTGAAATCATCGATACTTTGATGGTGAATACTAAGACATTAAAAGAGAACCCCAACTTTGGTAAAGCCTTAGTAGGCGCTTGGTATGAAATCATGGCCTCTATGAACAAGGATGCCAAAGTACGTGAACATATGGGTAAAGCGTCTGGTACTGACTTAGCAGGCTATGAGTCACAGCTCGACTCAACCAAAATGTTCTACAAAGCAAAAGACGCGGTTAAGTTTGTTAAGAGTAAAGACCTCGTCAAAACAATGGAATATGTAGCAAAGTTCTCGTTTGACCACGGCTTGCTCGGTGAAGGCGCGCCTGATGAGAAGTTCATTGGTATCGAAACACCAGCCGGCGTTTTTGGTAACCCTAAAAATGTTAAGCTGCGCTTTGATCCAACCTATATGGAAATGGCTGCTAAAGGCAAGCTATAAGCTTAACGACGATTGTGGCAGATTGTTAAAGCTTAATACTTAAGCTGAGCGATTGGGTCTTACTAACTCAGCTGCATCAACTGCCACATTGTTAAGCACTTTCTTGCAAGCAAGGTTAAAAAACAGCCATAAAAAAGCACTCTTTATGAGTGCTTTTTTATGGCTGATGCATTTTGTGACCAATAAGGCTGCATTGGTCACCGACTAACGAACATGACTCTAAAAAGCATCGTGTTCTCGTAGGCATCATGCTACTGTCGTCCCTCGACAGATTAGGTTGCCCTGACACATAGATATTGCCTATTAATCATGTGCAGCCGCTCTAGGCGAGAAGCCAACACCAACAACCAACATATCAGTGAGTATGGGTAAGCTTACAACGGAATAGAGCTTATTTTAGATGTTATCTCTATGACTAAATTGATCAATAAACGCCCCACCAAATGGCTAGCACTGTGCTTAGGTCTCCTCCCTTTCATTGTTGCATTATTTATCTATCAAGCAGCATCCAGTGCTCGCAAAGCCGAAAACCCACAAGATAAACTTCTCCCTAGCTTTACCGAAATTAAAACCGCTATGGTTAGGCTTGCCGCAACACCCAGTAAGCGCACCGGTGAATATCCGTTTTGGGAAGATACCAAAAGCAGCTTAGTTCGCTTACTCAAGGGCGTTTCTATTGCTGCGGTCATTGCGTTAACCGTGGGACTACTAGCCGGTGCAATACCACTAGTTAGTGCCGGTATAACGCCAACAATAACCGCTATCTCACTCATTCCCCCGATGGCCATTCTACCTATATTATTTATTGTCTTTGGCTTGGGCGAGACCGCCAAGGTTGTATTGATCGTTATTGGCATTACGCCCATTATGGCCAGAGACCTTTACCAACGAGTTGTTGAAATCCCTTCAGAGCAACTCGTCAAGGCACAAACGCTAGGCGCACACAGTTTTCATATTTTGCACCGTATTTTACTCCCTCAGATTGCACCACGGCTCATTGATGCCGTACGTCTCACACTGGGTACGGCATGGCTCTTTTTGATTGCGGCTGAAGCCATCGCAGCAACTGATGGTCTGGGCTATCGCATTTTCTTGGTGAGACGTTATATGTCAATGGATGTCATTTTGCCTTATGTCGCATGGATTGCCCTTCTCGCTTTTGTTTCAGATTGGCTATTACTCAAACTAAGCCAGTTGAGTTTTCCTTGGTACCACCAAAACCAAGCGCGGTAATCGATTTATGACTTCAAACGTATCAGATCTAGCGGATAGTCCCATAGCCAAAGGGTCGGCTTCTCATTCATCATCGTCATCACCTTTGGTGATAGCGAATAATATTGTCAAACGGTACGGAGACCATACCGTCTTAGAAGGCTTGAATGTTTCCGTGAATGCAGGCGAATTCGTCACATTGGTTGGGACATCTGGTTGTGGAAAGAGTACTTTTTTAAAAATGTTACTCGGCACAGAAAGCCCAACTGAAGGCCAGCTATTATTTAATGGCAAGCCTATTGCGCAGGAGCCATCACCAGAACGCGGCATAGTGTTTCAAAAGTATTCTGTTTTCCCTCACTTGAGCGTCATAGATAACATTATGATCGGCTTAGAATTTACCCAAAGCCGAGTATGGGGGCGCCTGTTAGGGCAAGCGAGAAAACAGGCAAGAGCCCAAGCTGAGCATTGGCTGCAAGCAGTCGGTTTAACCGATGCAAAAAATAAATACCCGCATCAATTATCAGGGGGCATGCAGCAGCGATTAGCCATTGCCCAAGCCTTGATCAAACGCCCGAGCGTTCTACTCTTAGATGAACCGTTTGGAGCACTTGATCCAGGCATCCGAAAAGATATGCACAAGCTGATTTTATCGCTTTGGCGTGAATATGAATTAACCGTCTTTATGGTCACGCATGACCTGCAAGAAGGCTTTTATCTGGGCACCCGGCTTTGGGTCTTTGATAAAGACAAAGAGGATGCAAACAACGCCGAGCGCTACGGTGCGACAATCACTTATGATTTACCCGTTAGTGACATGGCTTACAGCCACCCGGTCACGCAACAGCCCACGGCTCTTAAAAGTGCTCTTAAAAGCAATTAATACGACACCCAAGACATGATTACAGACACTTATACAACCCAACTGGATGCTGGCAGCCACTGGTCACTTGTTGTCCGGCGCGGTATGCAGCTTGAATTAACCGATTTAACCGGCGGCAGTAATGTAGGCATGTTGTTTTACAACCCCACATTACTCAACGAAAAATACAATGCACCCGATACGCTCAAGTGCCAACATACCTTTAAGCTGACACGTGGGCACTGCTTATATTCCGATATGGGGCGTATTTTTTGTTCGGTAACAGAGGATACTTTTGGCTGGCACGAAACAATCTGTGGTAACAGCCATGCAAGCCATGTTGAAGCGCAATGGGGAAGCCGTGATTACCAGCAAGCACGCAACAGCTGGCAACAAAATGGCTACGACAGCTTCTTAGTTGAGCTGGCAAAATACAATTTAACCAAACGTTCGATGGCAGCGAATATCAATTGGTTTTCTGAAGTGAGCAGCGATGCAAACGGCAAACTGGCGCTGACACGTCGCGCCCAAGCGAACGATAGCGTCACGCTGCGCTTTGAAATGGATACATTAGTCGTACTGCATACTTGCCCGCACCCACTGAACCAAGATAGCCAATACCCAACATCTCAAGTTGGCCTCACATTGAGCCCCGCTGCCGCCATCACAGAAGATGACTTTTGCCGTAATGCTTGCGCCGAAAATCAAAGGGGCTTTGACAACAACGCCCTTTATCACTTGGGAGCCCCAAAATGACTCTGACGACTAGCTCACGCGATAGCCTCAACGCAACTGAACGCCATATTATTGATGCTGGAGACTACTTTATTGGGCGCGTGCCCAAAGGTGCTACCTTTCGCATTTTAGATTTAGAAGGCAATCAAGCAGCCGATACGCTCTTTTACAATGCGAATGACCCTGCGGAACGCTACAGCGCGATGGATACCATTCGTGAGCAAGGTAATGTGTACCTGACAACGGGCAGTGTACTCAAAACCAATGACAATAATGATCTTCTCAAAATCGTAGCCGATACCTGCGGTCGGCACGATACCCTTGGCGGTGCTTGTGCAACCGAATCGAATACTGTGCGGTATGATTTAGAAAAGCGCTGCATGCATGCCTGTCGAGACAGCTGGATGCTCGCTATTCAAGAGCATGAACAATATGGGCTTGATAAAGACGATATTACACACAATATTAATTTCTTTATGAATGTCCCTGTCACGCCATCGGGTGGACTAACGTTTGAAGATGGGATTTCAGGTGCTGGGAAATACGTCGAGCTTGAGGCATTGATGGATACTATTATTTTGATCTCAAACTGCCCACAGCTGAATAACCCTTGCAACGGATACAACCCCACCCCCGTTGAACTTATTGTATGGGATGCATAACTAAGAGCTATATAATTAAAGGCTACACAGTTAAGAGCTATGCAATTAAAGGCGATATAATTAAGAACTACATAATTAATAGCTACATAGCGCCAATGAACTGATCCCATTATGAGATCAAACGGTTTTATCTAAGGCCGGTCTTTTGTCACAACTTCTACTACAATAATGCTCTTCAACTACACTACTTCTAAGACATGATGAACCCCTATCTCAGGACGACCTGAGATAGCTGTATTAGCGTTGCGGGACGGCCCGCCAACAGGTAGCAATGTTTACTAAAGTGCTTATTGCGAACCGCGGAGCGATTGCGACGCGTATTATTCGTACCCTCAAAACTCTGAACATCACCGCTGTAGCGATTTACCATACGGCCGATCAAGATTCCCTCCACGTACAACAAGCCGATAAAGCCATCTCACTTGGCGAAGGTAGCGTCAGTGATACGTACCTGAATATCGATAAAATTATTGATATTGCCAAGCAAGAAGGCATAGAAGCGATTCACCCTGGCTACGGCTTTTTAAGCGAGAACACCGAGTTTGTTACACGCTGTGAAGCAGAAGGCCTGATCTTTATTGGGCCTACGGCCGAGCAAATCAAAGCGTTTGGCCTTAAGCATACCGCGCGTGAGTTAGCCGAAAAGAACCATGTGCCGCTTATTCCTGGCTCGCCACTCCTCGATAGCCTCGAAGAGGCCTTAGCAGCAGCCGATGGCATTGGTTACCCTGTCATGCTCAAAAGCACGGCTGGCGGCGGCGGTATTGGTATGCAAATGTGCCGCACAGAAGACGAGCTCAAAGATGCTTGGGGTACGGTCAAGCGATTAGGCGCTAATTACTTTTCAAACGATCGCGTCTTCTTAGAAAAATTTATTGTTAATGCGCGTCATATCGAAGTGCAAATTTTTGGTGATGGTCAAGGTAAAGTTGTTCACCTTGGTGAGCGCGACTGCTCGGCCCAGCGCCGCAACCAAAAAGTCTTAGAAGAAACACCTGCCCCCAATATTGATGATCGCACACGCAACCTGCTGTGGAAAACTGCCATCAAGCTCACGCAAGCCGTCAACTACCGTAATGCAGGCACAGTTGAGTTTATCTATGACGATGATGACAAAGAGTTTTACTTCTTAGAAGTGAATACTCGCTTACAAGTTGAGCACGGTGTAACCGAAACTGTATGGCAAGTGGACTTAGTTGAGTGGATGGTCAAACTTGCTGCTAGACAGCTTGCACCGTTGCAGCAACTACACAGCCGCTTAAAGCCGCATGGTCATGCCATGCAAGCACGCATTTATGCCGAAAACCCCAATGCCAATTTTTTACCGAGCGCAGGTAAACTCTCTTGGGTTGACTTTGCACAAGGTGAGCATACGCGTGTAGATACATGGGTTGAAAGCGGCATTGATGTACCGGCGTTTTTTGATCCGATGTTAGCAAAAGTCATTTGCTGGGGCGAAGACCGCGCAGCGTCTAATCGTTTACTGTCAGAACAGCTGAGTAAAACATCACTCTATGGCATCGAAACCAATCTCGATTATGTGCAAGCCATTAGCCAGAGCGATGCGTGTCGGCAAGGCGGATTACTCACCCGAAGCCTATCGCGCTTTGTCTTCAAATCACGCTCCATTAGTGTACTCGATGGCGGCACACAAACCACCATACAAGACTATCCTGCACGCCAAGGTTATTGGCATGTTGGCATTCCACCCTCAGGGCCGATGGATGCTATTTCACACCAGCAAGCTAACTATTTAGTCGGTAATGCCAGTCGCTGTACCGCACTTGAGATCACATTAAACGGGCCAACGCTCAAATTTCACAGTGATACGATCATTGCAGTCACTGGCGCAACCCTTGATATTCACTTGGGCGATAAACCCCTTGAAATGTACTGCACCTACTCGGTTAAATCGGGACAAACGCTCACATTAGGTAAAATCAGTTCAGCCGGAGCACGCGCTTATTTGGCTATTCGAGGCAGTATTCCCTGCCCTGAGTACTTAGGGTCGCGCTCGACCTTTACCCTGGGTCAGTTTGGCGGCCACAATGGCCGTGCGCTCACAACAGGCGATACACTGCCCATGGGGTCTAGCGAATACCACGCAACACACTGCATTCCCCTACAAGCCCCTTTGCAACAACCACCCATTCAAAATCATACGGTTTTGCGCGTCATTTATGGTCCGCATGGCGCACCGGACTTTTTCACAGAGCAAGACATCGAGACCTTTTTTGGGCACAAGTGGGAAGTGCATTACAACTCAAGCCGTACTGGCGTCCGTCTTATTGGCCCTAAGCCAACATGGGCTCGTGATACAGGTGGTGAGGCCGGCTTACACCCCTCCAATATTCATGATAACGCGTATGCATTTGGCGCCATTGATTTCACGGGGGATATGCCCGTCATACTCGGCCCAGATGGCCCCTCACTGGGTGGCTTTGTTTGCCCGGCTACGGTTATCAGTGCAGATCTTTGGCGCTTGGGTCAACTCAAAGCCGGTGCGACCGTTTCTTTTGTACCGGTTACGCTTGAAGAAGCAGTACAAATAGAAGCAGAACAAATCACAGGGCTGTCAGAAGGTCATTTTACTAATAGCTTTGTGCCTGCGCCTGCCGGAGAAGTCACACAAACGCTACGTTCACCCATTTTAAAAGAGGCCGACTTCCAAGGTGAACCACTGGTATTTAGAGCCTGTGGAGATCACTTTTTACTGATCGAGCTCGGCCCCATGGAGTTGGATATTGAGCGCCGCTTTAAAATACATGCGCTCATGCTATGGCTAGAAGAGAATCGCCTCGAAGGCCTGTACGAAATGACACCTGGCATTCGCTCCTTACAACTGCATTACAATGCGCAAATCATCAGTGCTCAGTCGCTTATCAAGCAAGTGCAAAAAGGGGCCGTCGCACTGGCCGGTGAGCTACCGCAAAAGATTCCATCACGTATTGTGCACATTCCGCTAAGTTGGGATGATGCAGCTTGCCGCGAAGCAATCGAAAAATACGAACAGTCCGTCAGACCTAATGCGCCGTGGTGCCCGAGTAATTTAGAATTCATTCGACGTATCAATGGTTTACCCAATATTGAAGCCGTTAAACAGACCGTATTTGGCGCGCGATATTTAGTCATGGGGCTTGGGGATGTGTACCTTGGCGCTCCAGTCGCGACGCCCATTGACCCTCGCCACCGTTTAGTGACAACAAAATACAATCCAGCACGAACCTGGACAGCCGAAAACTCTGTGGGGATTGGCGGTGCCTATCTTTGCATTTACGGCATGGAAGGCCCTGGTGGTTACCAGTTTGTCGGGCGCACGTTGCAGATGTGGAACCGCTACCATCAAACGCGGGAATTCACTCAACCTTGGCTATTGCGCTTTTTTGATCAAATACAATTCTATGAAGTGTCAGCTGAAGAGCTGGCTACTATTCGCCAGCGCTTCCCGCTAGGGCGTTACCCCCTAAAAATAGAAGAAACCGAATTTGACCTCGGTGCTTACCAATCCATGATGCGCGAGCAAAAAGGGGCTATCGACGCCTTTCAAACTACTCGCCAACAGGCCTTTGACGCTGAGCTGGCACACTGGCGCGAAACGGGCCAACTCACATACGAAGAGCCGGAACAAGACACGCAAAGTCAAAGCAGCGAGCAAGCACCTTCAAACTGCAAAGTTATCGCTAGCCCGGCATCGGGGAGTGTCTGGAAGGTATCCGTCGAGCCAGGGGATCAGGTTGAACGAGGTGATGTTGTCGCGATTATCGAATCGATGAAAATGGAAATCGAGATAACCGCACCCTCCGCGGGCAGCATTCATACGGTGCTCAAAAAACAGGGACAAGCTATTACTCAAGGCCAAAGTGTCATTTGGTTGGCACCCAGCTAACCTCTTCATTTGATTTTAGCGCGCTGCATAAATAACGCGATATAAACCGTTCCTGACTCATACGATAAGGAACGGTTTATGCAAGATCGTTGATCAAACACAAGACATAAACGACCCATCAAGAAAGGTCTTTATAGACAGGCTGTAATATGAATAACTGCGATAACCTAACGCTCACTCACTTAAAACACGTTTATACTCAGGGCCGTGCTACGCCACGAGAACTCATCTTAGGCTTGCGAGAAAAAGCGCTGCAAAGCAAGGATTACAACGCCTGGGTTACACTGCTCACACCAGAACAATTAGAACCATATTTTAAGGCGCTTGAGAGCCAAAGCCCCGATACACTTCCCTTATATGGCGTGCCCTTTGCCATCAAAGATAATATTGATCTAGCTGGCATTACAACAACAGCGGGGTGCGAGGCGTTTCGCCATACTGCCCAGCAAAGCGCACATGTTGTGGCCCGCTTTATTGCCGCTGGTGCAGTGCCATTAGGTAAGACCAACCTTGACCAATTTGCTACCGGTTTAGTGGGTACACGCTCGCCTTATGGGCAAGGTAAAAACGTTTTTAATCGCGATTATATTTCAGGTGGTTCAAGTGCCGGTTCGGCCATTGCCACAGCGTTAGGGCAAGTCACCTTTGCATTGGGTACCGATACCGCAGGCTCGGGGCGTGTACCGGCTGCCCTCAATAACCTCATTGGCCATAAACCCACAAAAGGGCTATTAAGCTGTACCGGTGTGGTACCGGCATGCAAGACATTGGATTGCGTCAGTTTATTCACCCTCAATGCACATGATGCAGCGAGCCTATTTGATATTGCTGCACACTTTGATGCAGATGATGCCTTTGCACGACCCAATCGCTTTGATAATCGCCAGCGCTATTTCAGTGGTAAAGCACCAACGACCTTTACCTTTGGCGTGCCTAATCAAACCGAATTTTTTGGCAATACTGAGTGCGAGGCGCTCTTCAAAAAGTCTATTACATTATTAGAATCATTAGGCGGACAAGCTATAACATTTGATATGGCACCCTTTATTGAAGCAGCCAAGCTGCTTTATGAAGGCCCTTGGGTTGCTGAGCGCTATCTGGCCACTCAGTCTGTTGCGCTAGATACCATGCTGCCAGAAATTCAAACGATTATTGGCAATGGCAACAACGGGCGAGCGTCTGATGCCTTTAGCGCGCAGTATCGCCTTGCCGAATTGAAGCGCCGATGCGATAAGATTCTTGCAAGTGTCGATATTGCAATCGCGCCAACTACGCCAACCGTCTTTACTCGTGCTGAAATTGACGCAGAGCCTATTAAAAATAATTCTATTTTAGGCACCTATACCAACTTTATGAATTTACTCGATTACACTGCCACAGCCGTTCCTATTGGTTCATTGAGTAGCGGTGTGCATTGGGGTATTACATTATTCCATCAGGCCTTTTCTGATATTAAATTATTAAATTTTGCTCAAGCGCTGCAAGAAAAAACACAATTACCTTGTGGGGCTAACCTCCCTTTTAGCCCTTCATTAGAGCAAGCACCTACCACGGGCTTACCGCTTCCTATGCAAGAAGCCGCATTGACAGATATTGTTGTCTGTGGCGCACACCTAGAAGGTCAGCCACTCAACTGGCAACTGGCAGAGCGCGGCGGTCAACTCAAATCTCAAACGACTAGCTCAGCGCATTATGCGTTATATGCATTACCCGACGGCAAACGTCCTGCGATGATTCGCGTTGAAAAAGATGGTTGTGAAATTGAAGTCGAGGTTTGGTCTGTTCCCACGCATCATTTAGGCAGCTTTATTACTCAAATTCCTGCACCTCTAGGTATAGGAAAAGTCGAGCTTGCATCGGGCGAGTGGATCAGTGGTTTTATTTGTGACGCCTATGCGATAAGTGCCGCACAAAACATCAGTGAATATAAAGGGTGGCGAAATTGGCTTAAAAACCGACCTTAAAAAGCACATTAAAAAATAATATAAAAAATCTAAAAATAAAAAGGCCAGCTCGCAAAACGCGCTGGCCTTTTTCTTATCTGATTTAGCGAATATTAATAATGCATATTCTTTTAAACCAATTTTAATAATGGCTTTTAGCGGAATCTAAATTGCTGATTATTCGCATTATTAATGCATTGCCATTGATGGATATTCGCACCATTATTCGATGATCGAGCCGATACATCTACACACTTATTGCTATGACGGGCGACCAATGAGAACCACCCATTGCCACGGTCTTCTAAACGATATTGTTGATCAAATGCACCAACGCAATCCCACTGAATAGCGTTTGTACCATTATCATTAGAGCCGCCTGCAATACCTAAACACTTATTATGCTTTGTGCGCACTTCATAATAGCCACCACCAGCAGAAACTAGGTTGAAATCTTGGTTAGTATTATTACCATTACAGCCCCACTGATGAATATTTGCGCCATTAGCACTGGAGCCAGCCTGAAGATCCATACATTTATTGCTGTGGCGTAATTGCAAGGAAGTGACACCGCTTGGTGGTGTGATAGTGCCGCCGTTGCTGCCACCGCCACCATTGTTACCACCACCATTGTTACCACCACCAGAGTTGCCGCCTCCTGAGTTGCCACCACCATCAACGGGCTTATAAGTACGAATCCAGTCAACCCACATAATACTTTTATCTTGGTTAGCTAAATCAGCATCAGATGCGACAATACCTTGATCAGAAATCCAGTCTTGATCTTCGGCATCGATAATAATGTGCTCAGGCTTATTCAGACCCTGACCACCCGTATGACCTAATGGGTCAATTTGTGATGGGCCACTGCGTGTACGAACTTTAACCCCATCAATGTAATACTCTAAATGCCATGGATCTCTCCAGTAAACACCGTAGCGATGAAAATCATTTTTCCAAGGTGTATCACTAAAGACCCAACCACCGCCATCATTAGGTTGGTAATCTTGGAAAGGGTTACGAATAAAAACATGGTGGCTTACATGCATGCGTTGACAAAACCATTCTCGGCCTTGCTCACAGCTACCATAGCCCTCCATTGCATCAATTTCTTGCGTTGAATCCGCACTGAGCATCCAGACGGCATTTGCTAACACCATATCCATGATTTTAACGCGAGCTTCAAGATAAAGTGGATATGAAAAGGCCTGCTTGGATGAAATGATACCCGCAAATACACGGTTTGTTCCAGGCTTACGGCTTGTATCAATGCCTAGCATGCCACCCGTGGTATAAGAATGACCCGGGTTATATTCTGTTAAGCCAGGGCCTAACCAAGCGTTAATAAAAGTATCTTTCCATTTATTTGTAAATTGGCTGGGCTTATTTGTAGGAGGCGCAGTATAGTTAAAACGATCTGAACCACCCTCTTGAAGCTGCCATTGTTTTCCTGACCCCGGATCTACAGGTACAGGTATTCCATCCCAGTCTGCAGCCAGTGTTGCTGAACAGCAAACTGACATCAATAAACCAAAAGAATATCGCATAAAACGCATAAAGTGCACCTTATCTTTATTATTATTTGTGTTAGCACAACACATCACTAAAGAGCAATAAACATACACAACAGAGCAAAAACAGGTAAAAATTTAAAATGCTTTAGCCGCTATATATGACCAGTGTTTTATCTACAGAGTATTCGTTTTCAAAACCGATACAGATAAAAACAAGGCAACGACATGCATAATATTTTTCGATGGCAAAATAGCCATGTCGGAAAATTAAACAACTCGCTAAGCCGATAACAGTCTGGACTAAAAATGAAAAAAAAGAGGTATTAAATTCTGATATCGATAGTTAATATCTATAACAAAATGAAATAGGAGGTAATTAAATTGCTTACTTTCAAAGCTACTATAAGAATGATTTTTCTGTAAAAAAAATGACAGAAATGCTTTATTTGACAAGCATTAAACTCATGATGACAATAAGAAAAAGAAGCAATTAAAAAGAAATTATTGGGAGAGAAGTCTCAAGAAAAACGCCTTATCAATTTTACAAAAATTAATAATTCCTTGTATGCAAAAAGAGAAGGCGCTGTTTGGAATAAGCTTATAATTTATTGAAATCTTTACCTAACATACATTCAATGTGGTCAGAAGGAATTTCATAAAGATTTGTACGCCAAAGATCCAGCTTGTGGTTTTGAGCCAAATTAAGCGTGCTCGCTCTGGGCGCATGATAATGTGCGCAATAATCTAATGTTCTTTGTGTAACATCACCTGTGCTCTGGCGCGTTTCTTCATCTTGATCCGGGTTCCAAATAGGGTGATGCATCAGCAAAGGAAGTTTATGTATGGGATCACCCGAGCGAGTGAATTGACGCACTATAAAACAACCCTCGTCAATAACAGAGCATGATGTGATTGCATTCGTATAAGCTTGGGCAAAGGCTTCATTACCGACTCTAGGTGAATTAAATGACCATAGTGTAATGCGATTATTCTGTAAGCTTCGATCTAAATCAAATGCCGCACGGGTAGCTGTTGCCGCACCTAAGCTATGCCCCGTTACGATAATAGACAGTGTTTTGATTTGCGCCGATTCAGTAGGCTCAACGCTAATGGAATCGATGGCATCTTTCACAATAGCAGCATGATTTTCCCAGCGGCTATCAAAACCACCACCCACCTTTTCTTCACCACTCAGGGCTAAAGCATCGGCATGGTCAGCATCAAATTCATTATTATAATTAAGAAGAATTTGGCTTTCGAGGTCACGGGCAATATCACCTACATCAGGTGTTCTCGTTCCCGTAAAAGCTATAATTAAATCTGTATGTACAGCATTGTTAGCAGCTACATCGCGTTTAAACACTCGGAGAACGTCCGTTCCGTATTGTGGTAGATGCGCAAAAGGTTCTGTCAGCAACTCGTCACAAACCCGACCTTTCGTTTCACTCAACTCTGAATACGCTTCGCGTGCAGCAATTGCCATGCACTCTGCAAAAGCAAGGTTTCGCTGGGGCCAAATCACCTCTACGCTATTCTCGAGATCAACACTCGACAAGTCGACTTCATTATTAGTCGGGTCACCATCGCAGCCAACAGTGAAGAGTAAGCTCATTGTTACGGCTAATGAAGGCAAGCACTTTTTAACCGCCTTTGCATTAAAAAACGGGTGTAATGTATTGCTGTTTCTCATATTTTGAAAATCGCTCTATCGGATATCATGTAAGAGCGGGGCAATAAAGACTTGCGATACACCCCGATGCATTAGGCGCCATAATAACGCTATAGATGCAAGGGTGGTGTGCTGCAAATCCTATATTGCGCTACGGTTTTGATAATTTTAGAGAAACAAGTCATGTCATGTGTAGATCAAGGCTTCCAAACACGAATCCAATCAACATACATCGTATTACGAGTAGGATCCGATACGGATGCATCGTTAAAGTAGTTAATGCCTTGCGACTCACGCCATTTTTGCGCTTCGGTATTGAGGATTAAATGCATACTATCGTTAAGACCTGCAGACCATCCATAAGGGTCAATTTCACCTGGCGGCGTTGTTCTCACCCATTGCCCATCAATATAGTAATGCAATGAATATGGGCCATCCCATAAGATGCCATACACATGGTAATCATCAGGCCAGACTACATAATCACCTTGACCATTCGGTCTTTGATAATAGGTTGCGCCCGACGTTGGCTGATAATCACCTAAGATTGCCTCGCCATCTCGCCAAAAAATATGATGACTTAGGTGTAATACACGCGAGAAGTAACGATTATTTTTATTACCCCATGACTCTAAAACATCGATCTCTTGATTTGATTGAGAGTTCAACATCCAAACATTCGATGCCAATGACGAATTACTGACTTTGACACGCGCCTCAACATAGACGGGATAACGAACTTTATTTTTAGAATGTACGGTGCCACCAAAAAGTCTATTGCCTTGGCGTGCCGCAGTTAAAGCTAATTGACCTCCATTTGAAATGTAAGCCTGCGCACCACTGTAGATGCTCCTATTGGGGCCTGGTGATGAGTTGATATAACCTCGCTTCCATATTGAATTAAAGCCTGCTTGCCCTAAGTTGGCGTAATTAAACTCATTAGAAATATGCCCTTGATAGCGCCAAGAAGCCACTTTGTCTGGTCCCCCTACAGGACCCGCTTCTGCATCAGAAAAAAAAGACCATGCGATCAATACTAATATCAGTGATTCTGCCATATAACTAAAAGAAAATACTTTAAAAGACATAACTCCCCCCACGGTTATAGAATGACAATGAGCAAACCATTAAAATCAAACGGACTATAACCCTACATGAAAAATTTTAGGACGATCAAGTAATTTGAGTAAAATGAGAAATAATCAATATAAATAAGCGCAGTTCACGAGCAAAAAAACAAGTATAAATTTGATTTTTATATGCGCAAAAATAATCAATTTTTATTGCGCATCCTTGCGCTAGATTCAGGAAATAAAAAGCGTCTAAAAAACGTATTGCTTTACGGCATCTATCAATTAAGTACTCTTAAAATGAATAAACCTGACTTTTACTAGGGATATTTTTCTTTTTATTTTTGCCATAATCATGGTGAACAAAAATCGTTCCGTCAGACTTTACAAAAAATGCGCGTGAAGACTCTCCACCACTACCACGTACACCGACATGCACAAAATCCGTCCCAAGCACTTTATTGACATTATTGCCCTTACCCCAACAGATTCCTTCGCCATTCAACTTAACGGCACAGCTCATCTCCCCTCCACTACCAATACTTTTTACTGGCGTATCTTTTGGGAACCACTTAACTGCTGCATTCTCTCCTTGAGACCAACACTGAATAGTATCCTGTAAGGTAATAGCGCAAACATGATCACTTAAGTCATTAGAGCCGCCTGTTGATATGGCTTGCACTTTAAGATCAGAGGGCAGGTTGGGAACAGGACTTTTATTGTAATCACCATTCCAGCAGGTAAAGGTATCATCCTGTTTAATAGCGCACGCTAAGTTATTATTACTGGTAATAAACTTTGCCTTTAAATTAGCCGGTGGTTTAGGAAATTTACCGGCCCATTTTTTACTATGATTACTCGACTCTGATTGATGAGTCGATGCCCAGCAGGCCACCTCACCATTTACGCGCAAAGCACACAAATGGCGATCACCACCCACGACGCTCACTGCGTCAGACCATTTAGGTATTTTGTTGGTATTTTCTGGGCCCCAGCACCTCAGATTACTGCCCTTATTACGTGCTGTATCGAGCACAGCGCATGCGCCGGTATGCATACCGGCTAACGCAACCACTTTACCCAAGTTATTGGGCGCGACTGCACGGCCAACACAATTGCCTTCGCCTTCTGCTTTACCATTACACCCTTTCAAGTAATTACCACCCCAGCACTGCGCTTTTTGCTCACGATTAATAAAGCACCCGCCATAAAGGCCGGGTGCAAAAATATTAGGGGTATAGACCTCACCCAATGTTAATGCAGTATCGGCTTTAATCGTAAAGCGTGTATCAACCGTAGAGGAATCTCCTTCGTTATCTGTCACCGTTGCAGTGATGGTGTAGTCACCGGTTTCACGGATATTCATTAACTCCGTTAAGTCAGATGCTAACCATGTAAAAGGCGGCTGCGACTTAATGCCTAAGCTATTGTTATTTAGCCGTACTTCTACCGTGCTAACAGTTCCATCAGAGTCATTCGCTGAAATTTGAATGTCCAAATCAATACCAACAGAGAAAACCTGATCAACCTCAAGGTTATCAATTGTTATCTGAGGCAAATTATTGTGTACGAGCTTAGCCGATGTGCTTTTTACCGTTGAAGTCTGCGCATCAAAAGCCGTTACCTCAACGCTATATTCCCCTGCATTCAAGCCCGTGAAAGCCGCTTCAGACCACTCATAAGGCGGCTGCGTTAAAGGCTGGCCAATTAAAGCGCCATCAATACGTAATTCAACACGCTCAAGGTTATCTTCTGCATCATCCACCGTCGCAATCACCGCTCGACTTTCCATCGATAACACGCCCTCACCATTGAGACGCAACACCGATGGCACACTAACGCTTAACGTCGGTGCACTGTTCACCAACGCAATTGACGATATAGCACTTGAAGACGATAGGCTCGAAGAGCTTTCAGCCAGGGAAATACTGGAAGCAGAATGACGAGACATCGTACTTGATGAGTTTGTAGCAGAAGGGGCTGAGTTTAACGAAGACACACTGACAGACACAGAACTTACAGAAGGTGAACTTAAGGAGACAGGTGCAGAGGATTGAGACAGTGATGTATCAACTGGTTGACCAGTACAAGCCACTAACGTCGATGCAACAAGCAAAGCAGTAAGTGCTGAGCTGAGCGGGTTGGTCTTCATAGGTGCTGGCGATATAAATCTTGAGGTTTTTTTCTGAAAAGAGCGCATTAAAGGGTCTCAGCTGAAGAGTAAAGTCGCACACTCGCACAAACCTTTTTAGATCTGTACTGATTCGACCCATACTTAGGGCATAAAGAAATAGGCAAAGCGACAGAGAATAGTATTAAAAAATAGTTGTATTTGATGTAAAAACAACCAAATAAGACTATATTTTCTGGGCGACTATTAGACAGCTTTGTGCGCTGTAATAGCAAGCTTAAGATAGGGGCATATCTCCCACTTCTGCCATGAAAAGAACCGAGCTGAGTCCTTATCAATTCAGCACATCATCTATGAGCAACCGAGATAAAATACGTTAATAAAAAAGTGGAATCACATTTTTTCACACAGCCGAAGCCATTGTTCAATGCCATGGCTACGATACTTTTTCTTATGCAAAACAATATAAAGCTTGCGCGAAAAATCTCGATGAGGGACTGAAAGAGGCAATAAAGTACCCTGTTGGAATTCTTCTTCAAGCGAAATGGCCGAGAGACAAGCAATGCCGAGCTGCGCCTTCACGGCTCTTTTAATTGCCTCGGTATGCTGTAAGGCTAGCAAAATTGATAGTTTTGGTAAGACACCTTGCATCGCACGATCAAAGGCTTGGCGTGTACCCGAACCCGGCTCCCGTAGAATCCATTTTTCACCAATAAGGTCTTCATCCGTGAGCAAAGTGTGTTGTGCCAAAGGGTGGGCAGGGTGGCAGCAACACACTAGATGATCGTCACGCCAAGGGATAACCTCTAAATCAGGGTGATTCACCTCCCCTTCAATCAAGGCAATATCCAACTCAAAATTCAATAACGATTCAATAATATGCTGCGTATTCTCAACCACTAAGCGGGCAATGCCATTGGTCTCTGTCATAAAGCGCTGAATCATTTCAACCGCTAAATAATTTCCAATGGTGAGTGTTGCACCAACGGTGAGGCGCGGACTTTCTTGATGCCTTAATAATGTCTGATCAAGGGCCGCTGCGCGATCAAGCAAAGCTTGTGCCTGTGCACGCACTTCACGCCCCGTCGCATTAATCACCAAGCGTTTACCCACACGATCAAACAGTTGCATGGCATAAACCAGCTCCAGTTCTTTTAATGCACCACTGCAAGCAGACTGCGACATCGCTAACGATTCTGCTGCGCGACTCACGTTTTGGTGGTGTGCAACGGCCGTAAAGACCTGTAATTGCCTGAGTGTAAAACGCATGGTTATGTTTCTCTTAAGCTGACATTATCGGAAATTCCGATAATGATTATAAGAATAACCCGTTTTACCTATTTTTGCTGATCCACTACTCTAGATGCACTCAAGCCCAATACGGCCTAATTAAAAGGAGCAAACGCCCATGAGCAGCTTACATACTGAAACCGTTACCAATGTGCATCACTGGAATGACACACTGTTCAGTTTTAAAACCACTCGCCAGTCTGGCTTTCGCTTTCGCAACGGACATTTCACAATGATTGGCATCGAGCAGCCCGATGGCCGCCCACTACTGCGCGCATACTCTATTAGTAGTGCGAACTATGAAGACGAGTTAGAGTTTTTTAGTATCAAAGTACCCGATGGCGCGCTGACTTCACAGCTTCAAAACATTAAACCAGGTGATAGTGTCTTTGTTAATAGCAAGTCAACCGGCACACTCGTCACTGACCAACTGCTACCGGGTAAACACTTATACCTGTTAAGTACCGGTACGGGCTTAGCGCCCTTTTTAAGCATCATTAAAGACCCTGAGGTCTACGCGCAGTACGACAAAGTCATTCTGACACACGGTGTACGCAACGTTGATGAACTGGCCTATCAAGACTTCATTACCCAAGAGCTGCCTAATAACCCCTTCTTTGGGGATGAAGTCAAAGAAAAGCTCATTTACTACCCCACCGTCACACGCGAACAGTACCGCAATCAGGGCAGACTGACTGACTTAATCAATAGTGGCAGGCTAACACGCGATATTGGTTTGCCCGAAATCAACCCAGCAGACGACCGATTCATGATTTGTGGCAGCCCCAGCATGCTGAAAGACACCTGCCAAATACTGGATGAGCGAGGCTTTAAAGAAGTCCGCCAAGGTCACTCTGGGCACTACGTTATTGAGCGTGCATTTGTTGAAAGCTAATTAATAGCGGCTTTTATGAAGTCATACGCTTTTACCGTGACTCACCTTAGCATTTGTGTATATTGGCCACGTATTCACTCTGAACCGATGGCTTCTACAATTGGCGTTTATGAAAAACCCTTCAACACTCATGGTACAAGGCACAACCTCTGATGCCGGTAAAAGTATTC
>CALIUX010000196.1 GCA_938048505.1 uncultured Pseudomonadales bacterium | reverse complement strand
CTCGGTTCAATGTGCTGGGGGATAATATTTCGAGAGGAGCCTTCAGACATAAGCGCGCGATCATATTGATTTGTGTTGGGGATGTCAAAGTGAATTGATCATTTTTTAGCAAATATCCGCTGTATTACCTGCTTAGCAAGACAACATTCGAGTCATACATAACAAAGCAGCATAACCAAATGTAATCAGGCGGTAAAAAAGCGGAAAGAATCTATTCTGTTTCGAGCAAGAGCCACTCAAGTAAGGGCGGCCCATGTATAAAAGTAGCGCTCTACGAATAAAGAGCCGCTTGCAACTGCTTCAGCGTGGCTTCAAGGGTAATACGGTCATCAGCTGTCACATTAATATGGCCAACCTTACGTCCAGGTCGTACTTCTTTACCATACCAATGTAAATGCTGACCTGTCTGTAAAACGTCACCGGCATTAGCTTTCACACCCAGCAGATTCAGCATGCCTGCAACACCTGAAACAGGAGTAACAGACAAGGGCAGATCAAAAACAGCGCGTACATGCTGTTCAAACTGGCCTACAGGCATGGCATTTTGCGTCCAGTGACCACTATTATGGACACGAGGCGCCAATTCATTCGCAACCACACCGTCTTCGGTAACAAAGCACTCCATAGACAACACACCAACGTAATTCAGCGCATTCATAATACGTGTAATGTGGCCCTTAACTTCGCTGGCAAGCGCCTCATCAAGATCAGCAACAGGGGAGATGCTTGTCAACAAAATACCATTGCGGTGTACATTTTCTGCTAAGGGGTAGGCCGCTACAGCACCTGATTGCGTTCGCGCCGCTACCACGGAAACTTCTTTTTTAAAGGGCACGACTTTTTCGAGCAGCCACGGGCCCGAGTCTTCAACGCCATTCACTTTTGCCATCGCGGCTGCATCGGCATCGCTATCAAGCCACCACTGCCCTTTACCGTCATAACCATTCTCTTGGGTTTTAACAATAACAGGGTAACCCAACTCACTGGCGAGGCCAGAGATTTCATCTAAACGATTAGCCGGTGCAAAGGCAGCCGTTGGCACACCCGAATCATTTAAAAAGGTCTTTTCACGCAGGCGGTTTTGACTTATCCAAACAGCCTTGGAGGGAGGTGACACATCGCAGTGCTGTGCAAACTGCTCATAAAAAGCAACGTCCACACCTTCTTTTTCAGTGGTCACGACATCAGGGCGACCCAGTTGCTCATACAAATCGGCAACGTGAGAGTCATCTGTGGCTTCAACCACATCACCTAAATGATCAACACAACGCGAGTCTTCACCAGGGCTTTTAACAAAGCAAAACTCGACCCCCATTGGCATACCGGCCAGCGCCATCATTCGCGCTAACTGACCCGTACCCAAAACAGCAATGCGCATCAGTCCATAACCTCCCAAGGAACATTATCAGTCTGTGCCTGACGCCAAGCGCGCAAGCGCTCTGCCAAAGCTTCGTCCGATAACGCTAGCATTTGTGCGGCAATTAAGCCGGCGTTATAAGCACCTGGTTCACCAATAGCTTGCGTGGCAACGGCAACACCTTTTGGCATTTGAACCATAGAGTGCAGGCTATCTACACCCTTAAGGTAGCCTGCCGGTACAGGAACCGCCACAACAGGAATCCACGTCATTGCTGCCGCCATACCGGCCAAGTGAGCCGCGCCACCGGCACCTGCGATCAAGACTTTCACGCCACGATCGGGGGCAGATTTAGCAAACTCTAACAGGCGCTCAGGGGTTCGGTGAGCAGAAACCACTTTACATTCAAATTCGACACCCAACTCCGTTAAAGGGATGGTTGCCTTTTCCATAATAGGCCAATCGGATCTTGAACCCATAATGATATTGACTGGTGCTGATGACATACTGACCTCACTGATTCGCTACGTGTGATGGCGATATTCGCCGCATCAAACACAAAGCAAACTAAGCCCTCTATAAGCTTGGGGCGGAAGAAAACCGCGCATCTTCCCAGAAAATGCCCAGACAGGGAAGCTTCTTTTTTCATCCCGACGAAAAAAAGCGATAAAAAAACCCGCTAGTGATCGCTCACTGCGGGTTTTTTAACAAAATATCGCATACGCGTATCTAGCAACTCGAGCCATTAAAAAGAAGACAAGCCAAAAGACTGCCTCCCAGATAAAGAGCGCGAATGCTGCATATTAAGCGTCAATTATCGCCAACAGCTCTTGCGTCTTTTGTTCCATCAAAGCGCGATCGGCTTTTGATTCGACATTTAAGCGCAGTAATGGCTCTGTGCTGGAGCTACGCAAGTTGAAACGCCATCCGTCAAAGCTCATTGACAAGCCATCCACCTTTTCAATTTTAACGGCCGAAGGCGCATAGGTCTCTTCAACCTTGACCAGCAAATCGGCTGTATCCGTCACGCGACGATTGATTTCTCCACTACAAGGAAATGCATCAATACGCTCACCGATCAGAGACGATAACGTCACATCACGCTGAGACATCATTTCTGTAATGAGCAGCCAAGGGATCGTGCCATTATCGCAGTAAGCAAAATCTTTAAAGTAGTGATGCGCACTCATTTCACCACCGTAGACCGCGTCTTCAAGGCGCATACGCTCTTTGATAAAGGCATGCCCGGTCTTACTTTGTACAGCACGACCGTTTGAATCATTCACAATATCAACGGTGTTCCAAGTCAGGCGTGGGTCATGAACCACCGCCGCACCGGGATTTTTAGCGAGGAACGACTGCGCCAGCAGCCCTACCAAGTAATAACCTTCTAAAAACTCGCCACTTTCATCAAAGAAAAAGCAGCGGTCAAAGTCACCATCCCAAGCAATACCTAAATCCGCATTATGTGCTTTAACCGCATCAGCAGTAACCCCTTGATTTTCTAGTAACAAGGGGTTGGGGATACCATTGGGGAAGCTACCATCAGGCGTATGATGAATTTTAATAAATTCAAAAGGCAGGTGCTTTTCGATGGCGTCAATTACCATGCCCGCACCACCATTTCCTGCGTTCACAACAACTTTAAGCGGCTTGAGCTTAGTTACATCAACATATTCAAGAAGGTGCTGGATGTATATTTCACGCATATCTTTCTGCGTGACCGAACCTTTGTTTGCATCTTTGAAGACACCTGTTTCAGCCATGGCGCGAATCTCATCCAAGCCACTGTCACCAGAAATGGGTTCAGAGCCTTTTTTGACAAGCTTCATTCCGTTGTAATCCATAGGGTTATGGCTAGCAGTCACACAAATACCGCCATCAACACCTAATTCAAAAGTCGCGAAGTACACCTCTTCTGTACCGCACTGACCTATGTGGGTCACATCGGCGCCACCATCCGTTAAGCCATTGACTAGTGCATCCGTAAGGGATGCGCTAGTCAAACGAATATCATGGCCAACAACAACGGTTTTAGCGCCTAAAAAGTCAACGTAAGCACGGCCAATACGATAAGCCACCTCTTCATTTAACTGATCAGGAACACGGCCACGAATATCGTATGCTTTAAAACAGGTAATCTTCATTGAACAAACTTAACCTTCATTAACTTTTTGTATAAATATTTTCGTAAACGTAATTTGTCGCGCCTACGAAGCCTTCAACGCTACCACAGTCAAACCGACGCCCTTTAAATTTATACCCCATCACACAACCTTGTCTGGCCTGCGTCAGCAACGCATCTGTCAGCTGCACTTCACCGTTTTTACCAGGAGGTGTTTTTTCAATAATATCGAAAATATCAGGGGTAAGAATGTAGCGGCCAATAATGGCAAGGTTGGTCGGCGCATCTTCTTTGGCCGGCTTTTCAACCATGTCAGTCACTTGGTAGATACCATCTTTGATGGTTTCACCCGCTATGATACCAAATTTATGGATCTCATCCTCGGGAACCTCTTGGATTGCGACAATGCTGCAGCGAAACTGCTTATACAGCGCAACCATCTGCGCCAGTACGCCATCACCGCCTTCATCGGCTACACATAAGTCATCAGACAGCACAACACCAAAAGGGTTATCACCAATTAAGCGACGGCCGTTTAAAATCGCATCGCCTAAGCCACGCATCTCTTGTTGGCGTGTGAACGAAAACGCGCCCTTTGCCATGACATCACGAATGGAGCTCAGATATTGCTCTTTACTCGAACCCGCAATTTGGTGCTCAAGTTCATAACTCACATCAAAGTGGTCTGCGATAGCGCGCTTACCTCGGCCTGTTACAAACCCAATATCTTCTAAGCCCGCTTCTAAGGCCTCTTCAACCCCATATTGCACCAAAGGCTTGTTCACAACAGGCAACATTTCTTTAGGCATGGATTTGGTTGCAGGGAGAAAACGCGTGCCATAGCCCGCAACAGGAAACAAACATTTAGAAATCATAACGCATCCTTAAATCGATCAAATCAGAGAGGTTATAGTAGGAGAAGCGCCGAAATATAACATAGGACTTATGACGAATATATGCTCTCTCCTACTGGTCATGGGAACACCTGCAAGATGAATACCATAGATGTTACTCACGGTAATGGTCACTTTGATGAAAGTGGCTAGAGATCGGGCAAGTTTCGGCTAAAACTAGACAAGTGTTGCGATCAGGTTAGAATGGCGCCCTTTGGGCTGAAAGCCCTTCATGTCATGCTCTTGTGATTTGGGGATTCTCTTGTGGAGATCCACAGGCAAAACATCGCCTGGCTATTCACAATCGAAGCACGACCTTAGTCAGGTAAACTAGGCGAGTCACCTATGCACACATTTGAACCTAAATCGTCATACGAGCGTGAAGAATTATTAGCATGTGGCGATGGCAAGCTTTTTGGTCCGGGCAACGCCCAACTGCCAAAGCCTAACATGCTTATGCTTGATCGCATTACCCATATTTCCGCCGAGGGTGGTGAGTTCAATAAAGGTGAGATTGTTGCTGAATTGGACATTACACCTGACCTATGGTTTTTTGACTGTCACTTCCCAGGCGATCCCGTCATGCCAGGCTGCCTTGGGCTTGATGCCATGTGGCAATTGGTAGGCTTTTTCTTAGGCTGGAAAGGCAATCAAGGCAAAGGCCGAGCATTGGGCTCTGGCGAGGTGAAATTCACTGGCCAAATTTTACCAACAGCTAAAAAAGTCACTTACCGCATCACCCTTAAGCGCGTTATTGAGCGTAAACTTGTCATGGGTATTGCTGATGGCTCAGTAGAAGTAGATGGTAAAGAAATTTATACAGCCAAAGACTTACGTGTAGGTCTATTCACCAATACCGATTCTTTCTAAGCATTTTTTAATACTCATTAAAGGCAGCCACGTGCTAGTCATAACAAAATGAGTTAATAACACTATTCGTTTGGTGGCAGAATATAGTCGAGCCATTTTTTAGCGTACGCACACCCGACGAAACTATATTAATGAGGTCTTTATGAAGCGCGTTGTGATCACTGGCATGGGTATTGTTTCATGCATCGGAAATGATCTGGCCACTGTGCTAACCGCACTTAAGGAAGGCAAATCTGGCATTCGCTTTAATGAAAGCTATGCAGAACAAGGGTTTCGCAGTCAAATTTCGGGGTCGGTTGACATCGATTTAAGCGAATTTATTGATCGCAAGCAATTGCGCTTTATGGGTGATGCCGCAGGCTTCAACTACGTAGCTATGCAGCAAGCCATCGCACATGCTGGGCTTGAAGATAATCAAGTCTCTAACGAGCGTACGGGCATTATTGTTGGCTCAGGCGGCGCCTCAACGCGCAGCGTAGTTGAATCGGCTGATATCATCCGCAGCAAAGGTGTTAAGCGTGCCGGACCTTACCGTGTGACGCAAACCATGGGCAGCACAACCAGCGCTTGCTTAGCCACTCCCTTTAAGATCAAAGGTATCAACTACTCTATTTCATCTGCCTGTGCGACTAGCGCTCACTGCATTGGCAATGCCATGGAGCTGATTCAACTCGGCAAGCAAGATATTGTCTTTGCTGGTGGCGGTGAAGAAGAGCACTGGTCTCTTACCGGTCTATTTGATGCAATGGGCGCCCTTTCAACGAAATACAACGACACGCCCGACAAAGCGTCTCGCCCTTATGATGCAAGCCGCGATGGCTTTGTTATTGGCGGCGGTGGTGGTTGCTTAGTGGTTGAATCACTCGAGCACGCTCAAGCACGTGGCGCGAATATTATTGCGGAGCTTGTTGGTTACGGCGCGACCAGTGACGGCTACGATATGGTTGCACCGAGCGGCGAAGGCGCCGCACGCTGCATGCGTATGGCGATGGCTCAAGCCAACACCAGCACCGTTGATTACATTAACTCACATGGCACCAGTACTCCTGTGGGCGATGTGGCAGAGCTCGGCGCAGTCAAAGAAGTTTTTGGTGATCAGGCTCCGGCTACCGCATCGACTAAATCACTCACTGGACACTCGCTGGGCGCAACAGGCGTACAAGAAGCTATTTACAGCTTATTGATGATGCAAAACGACTTCATTAGCGCCTCAGCCAATATCGAGCAGCTAGATGAAAAAGCGCAAGGCATGAATATTGTTGAAACAGCACGTCAAGCGACGCTCAACAATGTAATGTCTAACAGCTTTGGGTTTGGCGGTACGAATGCTACGCTCATCTTTAACCGCTTTAATGGCTAAAACGGCTCACGTTCACATATATGTCCCGTCCTAAAATAAGTTGACGGTTTTTACGAATAGCCAGCTCATACCAAGCTGGCTTTTTTATGCACTTCTTCAGGCGTTTTCATACCTAAACTCAAGTGCGGACGTTGGTGATTATAGATCTCAATTGACTCGCTA
>CALIUX010000195.1 GCA_938048505.1 uncultured Pseudomonadales bacterium | reverse complement strand
CGGTTTACTCAATAATCGACGTGCTGGGCGGTCAATCACTGCGAGTTTATTGGTAATGCTAATACTTGCAAGTTGGGGGCATTCGGGTTGGATTTATACTAAAGCGTATTTGGCGCAAATATTAATTGAGCACGCATGGCAGCAAACACTCAAAACAGGTGAAAACACGTTACCTTGGCCTTGGGCCGACACATGGCCTATCGCCAGAATACAGGCTCCCAGTCAAGGTGTAGATTGGATTGTTTTAGCTGGCACGCATGGAAGTAGCCTTGCCTTTTCTCCAGGGCATATTGATGGTACGGCACTCCCCGAACATGTGCTGAAAGCAGATGATCATCGTTCTTCCTATACTAGTCAGCATATTGTTTTAAGTGGCCATCGCGACACGCATTTTGCCTTTCTTCAGCACTTGAAAAAGGGCGATATGATTCGATTACAGCGTAGGCAAGGCGATTGGTTGCCTTATCAAATTGATCACACTGAAGTGAAAAACATCCAGCATGGCCCTTGGTTGATAGATAAAAACTTATCGCGTTTAAGTTTGATTACGTGTTATCCATTTGATGCATTAGTGCCAGGAGGGTCGGAGCGTTTTGTAGCGCAGGCTATTCCGATTTGATCATATCTTCTCTTTGGATAAGAGGTCTACTTTTCTTTGGAAGGGCTTCCGTTATGTGATTGCCTTAATCGCTACGATAGATATCTCAAAGGCTGTTTGCAAGAGCATCCAGTTACTTCAGTTGTAGTAGAAGCTCTGTAAATTAGAAACAATGCTCGCTTTAGGGCAATCTCCTTTGTCACGCCGCATACTATTCTGACTTTGGCTTAACCTTTCTTATAGAGCTGTACTTTCACGACTGCCAAGATGGCCTATACGCTGTATAATCCCAGCCCATTTGTATACGCCCACTCAGCATGCTGGGTATTGCGCATCCTGTTGTATATTCAATTTGTATATTCAATATACGCATTTGATGCCAGTATCAAACATATTATCGCTGGGTTACACACAGTTAAACAGGCAGAATCATGAGCGAAAACACAACTTATCAGCCCGCCAATATAGAACAAAATTGGTATAAAACTTGGGAAGAGCGTGGGTATTTTGCGCCCAGTGGCGAAGGTACGCCTTATAGCATTATGATTCCGCCACCGAATGTCACCGGTAGTTTGCACATGGGGCATGGGTTTAACAACGCCATTATGGATGCTTACATTCGCTACAAGCGTATGAGTGGCAACAATACTTTATGGCAGGGCGGTTGTGATCATGCGGGTATTGCCACGCAAATGGTGGTTGAGCGGCAGCTTGGTGCTGAAGGTGTCTCTCGCCATGACTTGGGCCGTGATAAATTCTTAGAGAAAGTGTGGGACTGGAAAGAGCAAAGCGGTGGGACGATTACACAACAGATACGCCGCTTGGGCAGCTCGGTTGATTGGTCGCGTGAGCGCTTTACTATGGATGAGGGCCTTTCAAAAGCGGTACAAGAGGTGTTTGTTCGCTTGCACGAAGATGGCTTGATTTATCGCGGTAAACGCCTTGTTAACTGGGATCCTAAACTGCATACGGCCATTTCTGACCTTGAGGTACTCAATGAAGAAGAAAAAGGCAGTATGTGGTACTTCAACTATCCACTCACAGATGGGAGTGGCCACTTAACGGTTGCAACAACGCGCCCTGAAACAATGCTGGGTGATACGGCTGTTGCGGTTGACCCAAGTGATGAGCGCTATCAATCGTTAGTAGGTAAAACCATAACGTTGCCTATTACGGGCCGCATTATCCCAATCGTTGCCGATGAATATGTTGATAAAGAGTTTGGTACTGGTTGCGTCAAAATTACACCTGCTCATGATTTTAATGATTACGATGTCGGTAAGCGTCAAAGTTTATCTGTAATCAATGTATTCGATCGTGATGCGAATGTACTCTCTGAATTTACGATTCTAGAAAATGGCACTTTTAAACCGCTCGGTACAGAAGCATGTCCTGCTGATTACGCAGGGCTGGAGCGTTTTGAAGCGCGTAAAAAGCTTGTTGCTCAAGCTGAAGCAGAAGGCTGGTTGTTAAAAATTGAGCCGCATGCGCTAAAAGTGCCACGCGGTGATCGCAGTGGTGTTGTGATTGAACCTTGGTTAACCGATCAGTGGTATGTCAATACTGCTCCTATGGCAGAAGAAGCGATTCGTGTTGTGGAAGAGGGCGAGGTGCAGTTTGTTCCGAAGCAGTATGAAAACATGTACTTTGCTTGGATGCGAGATATTCAAGATTGGTGTATTTCACGTCAATTATGGTGGGGGCACCGTATTCCGGCATGGTATGACCATAATGGTAAAGTCTATGTGGGGCGTGATGAAGCTGAGGTGCGAGAGAAAAATAATATTGGGCCTGAAGTACAGCTGCGCCAAGATGATGATGTTCTCGATACATGGTTTAGCTCTGCATTATGGACATTTTCAACGTTAGGTTGGCCTGAAGAAACACCAGAATTAAAAGCTTTCCACAGTACCGATCTACTAGTAACCGGTTTTGATATTATTTTCTTCTGGGTAGCCAGAATGATTATGATGACAACGCATTTTATTAAAAATGAAGATGGCACCTCTCAAGTACCTTTTAAAACCGTTTATGTTCATGGTCTAGTCCGTGATGGTGACGGTCAAAAAATGAGTAAGTCAAAGGGGAATGTATTAGACCCCATTGATCTTATTGATGGCATTGATCTTGAGTCTCTAGTGAAAAAGCGTACAACCGGTTTGATGAACCCTAAAGCGGCTAAAAAAATCGAAAAAGCAACACGTAAAGAATTCCCTGAAGGCTTAAACGCTTACGGTACAGATGCTTTACGTTATACGTTCTATTCACTAGCGAGTACTGGCCGAGATATTAATTTTGATACGGGCCGCATTGAAGGATTCCGCAACTTTTGCAACAAACTTTGGAACGCAGCCAACTTTGTCTTGATGAATACGGAAGGGCAAGATTGCGGGCAAGATGGTAGCCAAGATTACTCATTAAATATTGCTGATAAATGGATTGTAAGCCGCTTGCAGCAAGTTGAAAAAGCCATGCAGGAAGGGTTTGATACCTTCCGTTTAGACATTGCAAGCCAAGTTCTTTATGACTTCATTTGGAATGAGTACTGTAGCTGGTATATCGAATTAGCTAAGCCAGCGCTCAAAAACGGTGATGAAAAAGCACAGCGTGGCACGCGTCGAACACTTATTCGAGTGCTCGAAACGATCTTGCGTATGGCACATCCTTTGATGCCATTTATTACTGAAGAAATTTGGCATAAAGTGAAAGCGCTTGCAGCAACAGGTGGTGATAGCATTATGCTCAAAGCCTACCCTGTAGCCGATGAGTCGTTGGTTGATGCGGATGCTTTAGCAGATTTTGAATGGATGCAAAATGTGATTGAAGGTGTGCGCAATATTCGCGGTGAAATGAATGTCAGTCCAGGCAAAAAAGTACCAGCTATTTTTACTGCAGGTGAAGCAAAAGATAAAAGCCGTTTAGAAGCAAACGTAGTTTTTCTCAAGACGCTTGCCAGTTTGGATGATGCGCAATGGATAGATGATGCAAATCAAATTCCCGCCAGTGCAACAACATTAGTTGGCAAGCTTGAAGTGCATGTCCCTATGGCTGGCATTATTGATAAAGAGGCTGAGCTAGCACGCTTGCAAAAAGAGCTGATTAAGCTTGAACAAGAAACCAAAAAGCTCGAAGGTAAACTCGGCAATGCAAATTTTGTTGATAAGGCTCCAGCCGAGGTTGTGCAAAAAGAAAAAGATAGATTGGCATCTTATGCTGAGCAGTTAGCTAAATTGGCTAAACAAAAAGAGAAAATTGCTAGCTTATAAGCTTAATTGTTATCTTTTCTTAGTTCTAAGTGATAAATAAACGCGAAAAAAGCCTGTTTAACAGGCTTTTTTTCTGCCTATAATACCTTGCAATAAAAAATAGTTGAATGCCCCCAAAACTTGATAAACGCTTACGCCACCTATATGAATGGGTTGATCCTATCAATCAATATGATCACATTTGGGATCTGTGTTGTGATCACGGCTATCTTGGCTTGCATCTCGCGAAAAACCCTCAGCTTATGCATAGCCAAGTTCACCTGGTGGATTGTGTGCCGGCTATTATGGATCGCTTAGTTAAGCAATGCAGCAAAAGTGATTACGGTAATCTCCACTTTCATTTAGATAATGCCGCAACTATGCCCTATGAAGGATTGTCGCACTTGGTCATTATTGCTGGTGTGGGAGGTGATACGGTTGAAACAATCTTGACGGGTATATTGACTGCTATCAAGCGGAAAAAGGGCGCTACTCTACATGTTTTACTAAGCCCGAATACCAATACCTATTCTGTTCGTCAATTTTGTTGGAATAATAGCTTAGAGCTGCATGATGAGTTATTTATTAGTGAAAAGGGGCGCCATTATGAGCATATGTTTTTTAAATGGGGAGGCTGTCAGCCAATACTAAAAAAGGAATGTTTTGCGGGGAAGGGTTTGTGGCAGGTATTTACTCCTGCTAAGCAGCGCTATATTGAAAAGCTGGTTAAGCATTATGAGAGGTGTCAGAAGAACACTTCTCATCCTTATGCTCTAAAAGCAAAGCAAGCATACAGTGAGATCTTAGAGTCTTATTCATGTTTATAATCATGCAGCAATGGCAGCATATTTTTAATTTTCAAGAGTGCAGTATTTCATTTCAGAGTAAGTATCTTTTGGTAAATGGATGTGTAACTCAAAAGCAATATGGTTTTTATTGTCCTGATCCGTAGTGTGTAATGTTAAAGTGACTCTCCCTCCAATCTCTTCAATAAAATGCTTTGCTGCATCAAGCCCTACACCTCGACCAGAAATGGCGGTTGCGACTTTATTTGTTGATGCCCCTGTCATAAAGATGAAGTTGGCAGCTTCTTGCTGAGAAGGCGTGTTATTTTTTTTCCAATAGCTCATTGCTTTCCCTTTTTTAATGAGTTCTTCTATATCTAAGCCTTTCCCATCGTCTGAAATGCTAATAATCAGGTTGTCAGTTTTCCTTTGGCATTTTATTAAAATATTGCCTTGAGCGCTTTTCCCTAATGCAATGCGCTGTTCTGGTAATTCAATACCGTGGTCTAGGCTATTCCTTAAAATATGTGATATGGCATTTTTAATTGTTTCGCTAAACGATAGGTTAATTCGAAAGCAGTTGTCATTTATTATAATAGCTGGTGTTTCTTTGTTAAGCTGTTCGGCTAACGAAGGAATTGACTGTGTTATATCCTCTAGGGTTTCGCTCAGCGGTTCTGTCAGTGCATTGTCAATAATCTCTTTGGCAACGTCTAACTCTATTAGATTATCTTTTCCACTGTATGC
>CALIUX010000194.1 GCA_938048505.1 uncultured Pseudomonadales bacterium | reverse complement strand
GATTGTTGATGAGCGAACCAACTCCATTATTCTGACGGATACGGAAGATAAGATTAATGACTTCCGCAAAGTCGTTGAGCAAGTGGATATACCGATTCGCCAAGTAATGATTGAGGCGCGCATCGTATCTGCTAGTAATGATTTTAGAAAAGAGCTAGGTAGCCGTATTAATTTCGGTGCAAGAACTGGTGTGAACGGTGATTCAGTTCATCACAGTGGTACGCTAGAAGAGTTTTTCAATAACGGTGATGCAGGCGGTGGTGCAGCGTTCCGTTTGACTGATGATGCCGGCGATGCAGTAGGACTGGATGAATCAAGAGCAGTAGATTTGGGTGTTGGAAATGCGTTTGGCTCTATTGCAACGAGTATTATCAGTGGCGATGTGCTTTTAGGCCTTGAGCTGTCAGCATTGGAAGAAAGTGGGTTTGCTGAGATTGTCAGTCAGCCCAAAGTGATCACGGGTGATAAGCAGCAGGCGTCTATTTCTAGTGGTACTGAGATTGCTTTCCAAGAAGCCTCGGCTAGTGGTGCAACGAGTGTATCTTTCAAAGAAGCTGTTTTGAAATTGGATGTAACGCCTCAAATTACTCCTGACGATAACATCATTATGGACCTTGAAATTAATCGAGATTCAGTTGGTCAATTGACCAATGCCGGTATTCCTAGTATTGATGTGACTAGCTTAAATACTCAAGTATTGGTTGCAGATGGCCAGACCGTTGTTTTAGGTGGCATTTTTCAAAATGAGCTTGTTACGCGTAAATCTAAAGTGCCTTTGCTGGGCGATATTCCAGTCTTAGGTCGACTATTCCGTAAAGATGTTAAGGATGAAGATAAGCGAGAAATCATTATCTTTGTTACTCCTCGAATTATGTCTAGTACGCTTACGAACTAATGACCGGATCATCTAATATTGTGCTTGTCGGCCCCATGGGGGTCGGCAAATCTACCGTCGGGAGGCTTTTAGCCTCCCGACTTGGTTTTAGCTTCGTTGATACGGATACGGTGATTGAAGAGCGAACAGGGGCGGATATCCCCTGGATCTTCGATGTTGAAGGTGAGGCGGGTTTTCGCGCGCGTGAAACGTCCGTTCTCAAGGATTTATGCAGTGACTCATCGTCAATGATTGTTGCGACTGGAGGTGGCATTGTCACGCAGCCTGATAACCTGCCGTTACTTCAGAGTCTGGGTTCGGTATTTTTCCTCAATGCCTCTATTGATCAGCTGGTTGCACGTACTTGCCGCGATAAAAAGCGCCCTCTACTGCAAGTAGATGATCCTCGTAAGGCAATACAAAACATATTGGCTGCGCGCTTGCCTCTCTATGAGCAGGCAGCACACCATAGTGTGATGACCGACGCGCGAGGGGCTAAAGGCGTTGTCCAACAAATATGTGCTTTGCTTAACCTCTAAAGCTGCTTGGAATCCTCTAGGCTTGGAACACTGTAAAGCTGTCTAGAGCACTCTAAAATTGTCTAGAGCTTGCCTTTACATTGCAAAACACCTTAGCATGCAGACATTCATACCCCTCTCCTGATCGGATTGGGGCTTATCTATTAATGGATGTCGAGTCTCCTTTTTATGACACTTCGTACGCTTTCAGTTGATCTTGGCGATCGTTCTTACCCAATACATATACAAAAAGACCTCCTTGGTGATATCGAAAAGTGGCAATCTTTTGTTGCAGGTCGGCAAGTTCTTATTGTTACAAACAGTACTTTGGAATCATTGATTTTACCGTCCTTTTTAGAATCGCTTCAGGCGTTGCCTGTTCGCCCTCAAAAGCTAGAAACCGTAGCCTTGCCTGATGGTGAACAGTATAAAGACCTTACGACACTCAATATGATTTTTGATGCGCTATTAGCTCATCGCTTTGATCGCCGCTGTTTAGTCATTGCTTTAGGTGGTGGTGTTGTGGGTGATATGGCGGGCTTTGCTGCAGCGGCTTATCAACGTGGAGTAGAATTTATTCAAGTGCCTACTACGTTATTGTCGCAGGTCGATTCCTCTGTTGGTGGTAAAACCGGTGTTAACCATGCACTAGGGAAAAATATGATTGGGGCGTTTTATCAGCCTCAGGCTGTATTGATTGATACGAAAGTACTTGGGTCATTACCTGAACGTGAATTATCTGCAGGCCTTGCCGAAGTGATCAAATACGGTCTTATCGCAGATATTGATTTTTTGGCCTGGTTAGAAAATAACATGGATGCATTGATGGCGCGGGAAAGCGAAGCACTTGCTTATGCCATATACCGCAGTTGTGAGATTAAAGCTGAAGTTGTCGCTGCAGACGAAAGAGAAGGTGGAATTCGTGCCATTTTAAATCTTGGCCATACTTACGGCCATGCTATTGAGCACCATCAAGGTTATGGTGCATGGCTACATGGTGAGGCGGTTGGTGCTGGGATGGCGATGGCTTGTGAACTTTCCTGTTCACTGGGTTGGATTACACCGGCAGAAAATGAGCGCGCTATAAAACTGATTGAGCGTGCTAAGCTTCCTATATTGCCCCCTGTTAATATGACAGGTGATGATTTTATGAAAGGCATGTCTCTCGATAAAAAAGTTTTAGACGGCCAGCTTAGGCTTGTTCTATTGAAAGGGTTGGGCTCTGCTGTTGTAACGGCTGATTTCGACACACAGTGTTTGGCAGAGCAGTTGCGCCAATTGGGATAAGCTTCTTTACAGTTGTAGCAACATCAAAGCCACATTGAGAGGACAGGCAATGGATATGACACGCGCGGGTTTTAACATTCAACATCAAGATCACCTTGTGTACCCCGAGTCGTGGCTGTCACTCTTACAAGATGTTGTTAGTGTTGCCTGTTCATCGGGTAGCATTTATGTGATTGACGGGCCAGCGGGTGCGGGAAAGACAGTGTTTTCTCACCTGCTAGCCAATGAAGTTGATGCCTCCAGCCGCACGGGTGTCATAGAGCTCGCGGAAAATATACCAACAGCGGCTACTTTTGAGTCATTACTCAAGCACCTCAGCTTACCTGTCAAAGCCTCTCAAAGTATTGGTCAGTCGATTATGACCTTGCGCCAATACACGATGGCACTAGCAAAACAAGCACAGCACAAAGTACTGGTTATTGATAATGCGCATTACCTAGAAAACCAAGCGCTCGCCGCTTTGGCCAGTATTTTTCAAGGGCTTTCAAGTGACGCGCCCAGTTTGGCGTTAGTTTTATTGGCTGAGCCTGGCCTTGCGCACCAGCTTGATGCGCTAAATTTGATTGATGTTGAAGTGCGTGATGCGCCATTGCCCTCATTTACGCTTGTAGAGACCGAAGAGTTATTACAAGCTGATTTTGCCAAGATGCCTGAGGCTTATGGCCTGCAACAACATGCTTATCAAGAACTGCCCTTAAGCCAGGAGTTAGTCGAGGACATTTGGCATAATACAGAAGGGCGTCCTAATGAGATGCTTATTGCTGCGCGATTAGCCGCTCATGATTTGCGCGAGACACGCCCAGTGTGGTGGAAGAATATACCACTGATTCATATTCTCGCTTTAGCCGCATTATTGATGACACTTTTGTGGGTGTATTGGATTCATGGCGTTAAGCAAGAAGATGATGCTGATGTTGTATTACCAACCGAGAAGCCTCGACTAGAAATCGTTGATAAAGCGCAGAGCCAGATTCTTGATAACACTGTAGATAAAACACCATCGGTTCCTACGAAGGCGGCATCATCTATTGCGGTGGTTGCATCTTCGGTCGGCAGCGAACTCCCGGTGGAAAAGGGCCTTTCGAGCGCTAGCACTCAATCAATGCATGTGGCCTCTGCAGCCAGCTTGCCGATTACAAAAGGTTCTTCTACAGCCGGTGCTCCTACGACACACTCTCCCATAAAAAACTCGGAAGTGTCTCCTCGCGCGCCAAAACCTCAGCCTGCTCGGCCCGCAAGCTCTCCTAAGACATCGGTTCAATTGCCGGTGCCAGCTAAGCGCTCCAGAGCAGATTTAAACGGTTTATCCCAGTATGAGCAGGAACTTATGTTGATGCCTGCTCGTGGCTATGTGCTGCAAGTTCTGGCATCGAGCTCTCATGCTACGTTAAAATCGTTTCTCGAAAAGCAGCCTAACCGCCATAGTTTACGTATTTATCGTTCTATTCGGTCTGGTAAAAGCTGGTTTGTTTTGGTCGAGGG
>CALIUX010000193.1 GCA_938048505.1 uncultured Pseudomonadales bacterium | reverse complement strand
AAACACTTCATGCAATGATCGGCGTTGGCAAGTTGAAGTAATGTTTGCCAGCCTAAGATTGCTGCTTAATATTATTTCAGTAAATCACAAACAATAAAAAAGGGCCTAAGGCCCTTTTTTATTGTTTGTGATGTGAGGGTTTCACCTCATTCACTTATTTGCTTTTCATTGATAAGAAAAATTCATCGTTTGTTTTGTGAGTGCGCAGGCGATCACCTAAGAACTCAGTCGCAGCAATGTCTTCCATGTCGTTAAGAATCTTACGCAGAATCCACATGCGTTGGAGCTCGGATTCGGCCATTAGTAAGTCTTCACGACGTGTGCCTGATCGACGAATATTAATGGCAGGGTAAATGCGTCTTTCAGCCATTTTACGGTCAAGTTGTAGTTCCATGTTACCCGTACCTTTAAACTCTTCATAGATGACTTCATCCATTTTTGAGCCGGTATCAATCAGCGCTGTTGCAACAATAGAAAGACTGCCGCCTTCTTCAATGTTACGTGCAGCACCAAAGAAGCGCTTGGGGCGTTCTAATGCATGCGCATCCAGGCCACCCGTTAAGACTTTGCCTGATGAAGGGATAACGGTGTTATAAGCGCGGGCCAAACGTGTTATAGAGTCAAGCAAGATAATAACGTCTTTTTTGTGTTCAACGAGGCGCTTTGCGCGCTCAATGACCATGTCTGAAACTTGCACATGTCGAGCCGGCGGCTCATCAAATGTGGAAGCAACGACTTCGCCCCTGACGGAGCGCTGCATTTCTGTGACTTCTTCTGGGCGCTCATCGATTAAGAGAACGATCAAGTGGCACTCTGGGTTATTGCGCGTAATGGCCTGCGCAATATTTTGCATCATGATGGTTTTACCAGCCTTTGGCGGTGCCACAATTAGCCCGCGTTGCCCTTTGCCTATCGGTGATACAAGATCAATAATACGGCCAGTCAAATCTTCGGTTGAGCCATTGCCCACTTCAAGCTCTAGCCTTTCTTGAGGAAAGAGGGGGGTTAGGTTTTCGAAGAGTATTTTGTTGCGTGAGTTTTCAGGTTTGTCAAAGTTGATCTCGTCTACTTTGAGCAGAGCGAAATAGCGCTCTCCGTCTTTAGGTGGGCGAATTTTCCCGCTAATGGTATCGCCGGTGCGCAAATTAAAGCGGCGTATCTGGCTAGGGGAAACATAAATATCATCTGGCCCAGCAAGGTAGGATGAATCAGCGGAGCGCAAAAAGCCAAAGCCATCTTGCAATATCTCTAAAACACCATCGCCATAGATGTCTTCACCACTTTTGGCGTGTCGCTTCAAGAGATTAAAGATTACGTCTTGCTTACGAGAGCGGGCTAAGCTTTCCATTCCCAGCTCATTTGCCATCTTGATGAGCTCATCAATAGGCATTTTTTTCAAATCGGTCAGGCTCATCTGCACGCCAGAATTAGCAAGCTTTCTGTGCTGACTATTACTGTGGCTATTGCTCTGGTTATTGTGCCCATTGTTCTTATTGCGGTGGTTGTTACTGCGGCGTTGCACTCTGCCTTGGTCATTCGCAGGCTTTGCTGATGCAGTTGGTGCAGCTGGTGCAGGAGCAGAGGGTGCTGATGATGCAGGAGGTGCTGACGGTGCAGGTTTTGACGGCGCTGCTGGTGCCGTTGGTGCGGGAGCGGAGGGTGCTGTAGGCGCGGGGGCCGAAGGTGCTGTGGGAGCTGGGGTAGAGGGCGATTTGATTTGTTTTTCGGGTGAAGATGATGGGGTATCAGACATGATTTACGATTTGTTATTAAAGTTTACAAGCATCATGAGCACGAGATCGTCTCGCTGAATGCATGCGAACTAAGGGTGGGTGAAAGAAGTATGTGATGTATAAACTCTGAAACATCTATAATTCGTATTGGGATTTATTTGCAGATAGCTTACAAGTAGAAAACTTATGAGCAGGTAATTTAGAAAATACAACCAGCCTGTAGGCTAGAGTTAAACCTTATTAAGCGCATATGCTGGCAGCAGCATCCTGTTTTTTATTGCTCGACCAGAGCGATTACCAAATTCTAGACCTTGTTTAGTGCGTGAGATCTTGAGGTGTGTAAAACATGAGCCTTGCTAATAAAAACACAATTTACATGAAATACAATGGAAGGATGTTGCAGAATTCGCTTAAGGAATGATTTTGATCCACTGCAGTATAGCGAGGTTTTTGATTCTGTGCAAAAGCTTGATGAGTTAAATTGAGTGACAGTGCGTGGTTTTCCTAGATTACGTGCTGTCACCCTTCTCAATATCTTAATATAGCTTTCGTTAAAGCTTAAAGTGCTGCGTCAATAAACTCTTTTAACTGTACTTTGGTCAGGGCGCCAACTTTTGTGCTTTCGGCACTGCCATTTTTGAAAATGGTGAGCGTTGGGATGCCTCGGATATTGAGCTTTGAAGGTGTGTCTTTATTCGTGTCAACATCCATTTTACAGATCTTGATTTTTCCTGCGTATTCATCAGCAAGTTCTTCAAGTACAGGGCCAATCATCTTGCATGGACCACACCAGGGTGCCCAAAAGTCAACCAATACTGCGCCGTCTGCTTTGAGCACTTCTTCTTCAAATGATGCATCTGCTATCTGCACGATGTTATCACTCATAATTTTTCTCCGCGATATATTAAGTTCAGTAGCTGCACGGCAGGTGTCTGTTGTGTCCTGTCTTATGCAACTACTCTATTACTGGCAAATGTTAGCTGGCATTACTGCAATTTGCTACACGTTTTGCATCTCTTTCATTACTTTGGGGCAAAATCTTGCTTTGCAAGCCCCGAAAGGCGATTAAGCAGCTCGGATTGTGCCGCATAACCTTCATTTTCATGAGCTAGCTGGTAGGTAGCATCGTTCATAAGCTGCCACCGTTGAATACCATCATTTACATAGAGCATAAGCTCTTCGAAAACGCGGTTAAGCATGCTTTTGTCGGTTATGGGGAACGCTGTTTCGACGCGTCGATTGAGGTTTCGTTCCATCAAGTCTGCACTAGCGCAATAAAGTTTAGGTTCTCCGTTGGCAAAATAAAAAACACGCGTGTGTTCAAGGAAACGGCCGATTACAGAGTAAACCCGAATATTATCGCTAATACCGTCAATTCCCGGCCTTAAGCAGCACATGCCTCGAATAATAAGGTCTATTTTTACGCCAGCCTGTGAAGCGCGGTAAAGTGCTTGAATGACCTTGGGTTCGGTCAAGCCGTTACATTTGAATATGATATGTGCATCTTTGCCTTCAGCGGCGGCTTTTGCTTCATTTTCGATGAATCTAAGCAGCTGTCTTTTCAGTGTGAAAGGGGCATGGAGAATGTGTTGCATGCGCTCCGTTTTGCCCATGCCGGTGAGCTGCTGGAAGACTTTATGCACGTCTTCGCAAAGCTCGGGCTCTGCACTGAGGTAAGAGTAATCGGTGTAGAGGCGGGCATTGCCGCTGTGGTAATTGCCTGTGCCTAGATGGCAATATCGTTTGAGTTCGCCATGCTCTCGCCGAACAATCAAAATCATTTTGGCGTGCGTTTTGTAATCTACTACACCATAGACAACCACCGCCCCGGCTTCTTGTAGCAGGCTGGCAAGCTCAAGGTTTTCTTCTTCATCAAAACGGGCACGTAGCTCAACTACAACCGTCACTTCTTTGCCTGCGCGAGCGGCTTCTAGCAGCGCATGCACAATCGCGGATTCATTGCCTGTTCGGTATAGCGTTTGTTTGATGGCAGCGACTTCAGGGTCTTTTGCTGCTTGCCTTAAAAGTTGAATGACGGGCGAAAAAGCTTGAAAAGGGTGATGCAGCAAATAACTGCGTTTGGTCAATGCATCAAAAATATTATCTTTTCGGCTCAGACCTTTGGGTATGCGGGGTGTGAAAGGCGGAAAGAGTAGGTCGGTTTTACTGATGATTGACGGCAGGCCCATAAGCCGCTTGAGGTTAACGGGGCCATTGAGCCGGTATAAATTTTCTTCTGTTAGGCCCACTTCGCGCAATAAAATGTCTGTGAGCTCGGAAGGGCAGTTATCCGCGACTTCTAATCGCACAGCCGTCCCAAAGCGGCGTGAATGCAGCTCGCCCTTTAGGGTAATTGCCAAGTCGGCGGCGCCTTCAACATCAACATCTAAATCGGCATTGCGTGTAATTCTAAACTGATAACACCCATTCACTTTCATACCCGGGAATAGGGTATCGGCATGCGCATGAATCATAGACGATAAAAAAACAAAGCTATGTTCTGAATCATTCAGTTCATTAGGCAGCTCAATAAAACGAGGCAAAGAGCGGGGTGCAGGTAAGATGGCTAAACCAAGGTCGCGGCCAAAGGCATCCTTGCCTTCTAAATCCACAATGAAATTGAGGCTTTTATTCACAAGACGAGGAAAAGGATGTGCGGAGTCTAGCCCGATTGGGCTAACGAGTGGGAGTATCTCGCGCGTGACATAATCACTAATCCAAGCTTCTTGCTCGGGCGTCCACTGACTGCGGCGTAAAAAGCGTATGCCTTCTTGTTCGAGCTCAGGGATGATCACATCGTTAAAAATACGGTATTGCTCTTCAACCAGCTCATGGGTGGTATGGCTAATGGCCGATAACACTTCCGACACCTGCATGCCGTCTGGCCCCATGACTTCTCGGTCAAATAATATCCGTTGCATTAGGCCCGCAACACGAATTTCAAAAAATTCATCCATGTTTGAGGCCGAAATGACAAGGTACTTGAGTCTTTCGAGTAAGGGGTGTCTTTCGTCGATCGCTTGTGCGAGCACACGGCGATTAAACTCCAGATTTGAGAGTTCTCGGTTGATATAAAACTGGGGGTCATTAAAGTTGGTCATAGGGTCAACTTTGCTAAGCTCATCTGACATGTATCAATATCTTACATCTAGCGTACATCATCGGTACTTTTTATCATCATGCCATGCTGACTTCTGTCAGCAGACTCATTAAAAGCGTTAAAGAGTCATTTTACGCAATTCATGTGACATTCTGAGTGCATGGGCGACATTCAAGCTGTTTAAGGCAGCCAAGAAGCTATTATAAGACAGTCAAGTTTAAGGCTGTTAACTTTGATAGCTGCCAAGAAAAACATTAATTTGATTCAAAATGACTTAATACCGAATTTAAAAAGCGAAACCCGAGTGGCGTTGTTTGAAGCTTCTCTGATGTGTCTGCTATCAGCCCTTGCCGCTGTAATGTTAGTAAGGGTGCTTGCAGGCAATCAAGGCTTAGGCCCGTATGCTTTTCAAAGAGTGCCGTTTCAACGCCGTCAGGTAGTCGCAGTGCGTTCATCATAAATTCGAGTATGCGTTTATCTTCTGGTACCTGGACGTGCCCAACTGTGTTGCTATCGATTGCATTCAAGTAATTTGCAGGTAAGCGCGTTTTACGATAACGCTCAATAACCAGTTGGTTGTTTGATGGATCAATGCGTGTGATTTTACTGTGAGCGCCCGCACCAATGCCTAAATAATCGCCAAATTGCCAATAATTGAGGTTATGGCGAGCCTGCTTACCTGGCTGGCTGTAGGCCGATACTTCATATTGTTGATAGCCGCCCGCTTGTAATATGGCTTCGCCAGCATCTTGAATGTCGGCCAAAATGTCATCATCGGGTATGGGTGGGGGTTTATTATAAAAAACGGTATTGGGTTCGAGTGTGAGTTGATACCACGAAATATGCTCAGGCTTGAGTGCGATGGCACACTGCAGATCGTGAGAGGCCTCTTCAACGCTTTGATTAGGAAGGCCGTGCATTAAATCTAAGTTAATATTGCTTAAGCCGCCTGACCTCGCTTTTTGGTAAGCCTCGTAGACTTCATCGGATTGATGAATGCGCCCCAATTTAGCAAGGTGAGTATGGTTAAAGCTCTGAACACCAAGAGAAAGTCTATTGACGCCCGCATCATGCAATGCGCTGAAATCGGTATATTCTGCTGTGCCTGGGTTAGCTTCCAGTGTGATTTCAATGTTATTTTCAAAGCCGATTCTTTCTTTTGCCATGTTAACGATGGCTTTTATGGCGCTGGCTGAAAATAAGCTTGGTGTTCCACCACCAAAGAAAATCGAGGTCAATTTTCGATCGCCTATTGCGTGGCAATCTTGTATCAGGTCTTTTTCAAGTGCTTGAATGTACTCGCGCTCAGGTAGCTGCTCGGGCTTGCTGTGGGAGTTGAAATCACAATAAGGACACTTTTGAACGCACCACGGAATATGTACGTAAAGGCTAAGCTTGGGAAGGCTGGCGGTTTGGCTTGGGTTAAGCTTGGGGTCGCTAGGATCGTTCATAGATAAGTGGGTATGCCAAAACGTTCATCATACCGACCCTTTAGTCATCATGGAATTTCAATAGTAAAGAATGCTCAAGATCCTCGATCCGTTTTTGGTTGGTTGAGTCGATATGAATAATTTCTAACCCTGCTTCCCAAAAAGAAGGGTTACAGCTTTTGGCGCATCGACGCACTTCAGCATTGAATAAGACATCTTCTTGGTGACTGACATCTTTTGGTAATTCTATTTTGATGTTATAAGCTGCACCAATATTGAGCGGTTGCTTGCTGAGCAATAAAAGGCCGCATACGTTGATGTCAATAATATTGCCTAGAGGCTGATTGCTTTTGTTATCCCTCACATTGAGGTAAAGAGCAAGGTTGGTACGCTGTAACAATCTCCTTTCATTGAGGATGGATGTTGAGTTTGGCCTGTTGGCCTCCCTCTTAAAGGTGTTAGTGGTTTTTGTGGTGTTACCAAGCCCTGAACTACTAGGTGGGTCATTAGGTGAATTGATGGACATAGGCGTAGCCATTAAGAAAGAACATATAAAGAATTTTAGTTCAGGGTTCTTAACCCTGCTGCATTAAAGAAATAAGTCAATCACATTTGGAGAATGGTATATGCGTTTAGCACAAAGCCTTATGGCTGTAGCACTGGTTGGAGCATCGTCTTTGGCGACTGCAGGAAGTTATGTTGGCTTGAGTTTTGGTGAAGCGCGCCAAGAGTATAAACAACCTGACTTTGATAATAACTTCAATCCCAGCGGTCTTGACCTCAAAGATTCAGACCTTGGCTTTAAGGTTTTTGGCGGCTACAAGTTCACCTTGGCTGCTGTTGAATTAGCCTATGTTGATTTTGGTAAAATTGAGTCTGGCAACAATACGTTTGCAGAAGCAAGCGGTGTCAGTGCTTTTGGTATGCTGCACTTTGGTTTAGGGCCTGTTGGTGTGTTTGGTAAGGCGGGTGCATTTGCATGGCGCAGTGAAGTTTCTGTTGAGAACTTCAAAGACAAAGATGATGGGTATGACTTAGCTTACGGCTTGGGTGTTAAGGGCGGTTTGTTAGGCATTAATGCGCGTTTAGAGTATGAATACTTTAATGTTGGCAGCAGTGAAGATATCTCAATGGTATCGGTTGGTTTGAGCTACAACCTTTAAGCCATTGCTTTAGTAAAAAGATTACAGCCTTTACAGACAAAAAACCGGTCTTTTGACCGGTTTTTTGTATTAGGCCTATTTGATCATGCCATTTAGATGCGTGTTTCAGTTTAGGCTTGTTTTAAATCACAATAGCTGTAAACAGCAGCACAATTAAGGCCTTCTCGCATTAAGGTTGTTGGCGATTGCACCGGCCGCGCAGCCTGACAAAATATTACCTTCAGTTTTAGTGATTAAGCCTAGTTCAGCCATATGGTCGAATCTTTGTGTGGCGCAATTGAAGCCATCGACAAAAGTATCGACTGCGCCAAGGCATATGTCTAACTGCTTTTTCATGACGTCAGATAAGTGACAGACTCTTGCAACAGATCTGTTCTCCACAGATGTAAAACAGCCATCAATAAAAGCAATAGCATTAGGTGCTGTATCGCAGTCTGAACTGAGCATGGGTAAGTCAGGCTCACTATTGACTGACCAGCCTAAATCAGCAAATAAATCATCAGTTAAATCGACTTCAGTTGCTGCGGTCAAACTGTCGGTAATGGATGGCTCCATAAGTAAGTTTGGTGAAGCAGAAGGATCAAAGTGAGAAAATGATGAGCCCGGTTGTACAGGGTTTGGGGCGTTCATTTTCACGCGATTAAGTGCGTCCGCGCCCGCGAGTTGTGACGGATCGATAGAGAGCTGAATGAAAACACCGTTTTCACTCTCTGTTTTGATGAGCACACCATCTGCTTGACTGATGCCTACTACTGGAATGTTGATTGCGCTACTGCTGCCGCCGGGTGTGACAACGCCATCCTCTTCAGTGTTATTGACAATAATGACGCCTATCGCACCGGCATTTTGCGCATTGAGGCTTTTCTGTGTGAAGGAGCAAGCCCCACGATCGATTAGCGCTATCTTGCCTGCTACTTCTTCAAGGTTAATGAGGGGTTCGCAGCCATCGTTGGTTGTGCCTTCACCCTCTTCATCAATAGCGATGGCCACTTGTCCATTGAAATTGTCAATCGAGGCTGAGGGACCAAAGCCGGCAAGGCTCAGCTCGATTTCCTCACCTATGGAAGCAGGTTGAGTGATTTCAATGAAGCGGCGATTGTCTAAAAAAGCCGGTGCTGCCTGATTAACTGCGTCGCCTGTCCAAATAATATTGCCCGAGATAAAGGATGCTCGACGTTGTTCGTCGGTCATTTCGGCATGAGAAAGGCCAATTTCTGTATCGAAGGTCAGTGTTGTATAAATGTCGGGCAGCCCCGCGAGTAGTGCGCCAGAGCTTACGTTGCTAAAACTTTGGAAGCCTAGCCCATGAGCAACCTCATGCATAAAGGTGCTCAAGAAGTCTACGCCGTCTTCGGGTACGTTGCTGTCTAGCCCGTAATACCAGAATGAATCCTCTAAGCAACCTGGACTACCGAGATTACCATTGAACCTTGCGACAATTTCATCATTAGGTGGACCCGCAAATGGAGGTCTATCAGGGGCGCCTGGTGCCACGCCATTGTCGGGGTCTGCAGATAGGTCAGTGCCGGCAAGCGCATTAGCTAATGAAACGCCATAGATAACGCCTGGTACAGCATTGGGGAAATCGATGAATGCTTGGAGTGCGCCAGCTGAGGCTAGTGTGCCGGTGTCGGCCTCACAGTTTAATCCGGCAAATGATCCGCGGACGACAATTGTTGGATCGCTATTCAAGCGTGCCCCCCAGAGATCGAGTGCATATTGGTAAGCGATTAGGCGCTGTTCACCTACGGTAGTACCAATATTGCCTCCGGTTGGTATGGCAGGCGTTGGATCATTAAAGCCAACACCTGGCGGGTCAATATTGTTAAGGATGATATTGGCTCCAGCCATAGATAATGAGGGCAGGGCAATTAAAAAGGGAGCGGCTGAGAGTGATAGGAAGATATTTTTTAAGTGTCTCATGACTTATTTCTCCACCCCGTTGGTTTGCTGCTCTTTGGGTTTGAACTTGCCGTGATGAAGTATCAGTTTTCCATTTTCATTCTTGGTGGCTTGCAGTTGCTGCATGTGGGACTCATCAAGCACAATCGATTTCATCCCCGATTTGTGATAAATCATCTTATCGCTCGCATTGTTTGTTTCTATGCTCCGCTTTTGATTGGATGCGCTAGTGCTGTGAAGCGATTTTTTCATTGTTGTCATTTCCTTGGCTGTGGCAGGGCGCAAAGAGCCCGTTTCCTTATCTTTGGTCACGATCATGGGTGATCCACCAAGAGGCTCATTGTTGGGTGTTTCATCAGCATGCGCCCAGTTAGCCAATGCGCAAGCGGATGCCAGAGCCAGTATTGTGCTTAATGTTTTATTAATCATTCGTTCCATAATGTCCTCATTCGAATTGCGTTTTGGTATGCATCATCAAGACGAATAGGTCGAGAACTCACTGAATAAAAAAATTCTTTAATGATTATGGGCAGAATAAGGCTTTTAGACACTGAAAGCCCAAAAATATAAGCCTACAAGGCAACGCTTTTTTTAGTGGTGAATCTCGCTGTAAGCAGCGGCACGTAAGCAAATTCCTATGCTATCGGCGGCGTGAAAGTAAAGTATGAGAAGCAAAAATGATAGAGTTAAACTTAAAAAATAAAAGCGAAAAAGAATGTTTTTCTTTTTTTAGGTGGGGTTTCTAAGTGTGATTTTGGATGTAAATGGCAGAGCGGTTGAGCGATACATCCATATAAGGTTTCTCTTTTTCTATTGACTGTTTTAAGTGCCGTCTTTGTAAATAAGCCTTGGAGTGGCTTGAACTTTTTTAAACGAATAAACTCCTACGTAGGTTACATTGTAGCTGTAGTGGCGCTTTTATTGCTTAGTTGCTGGTCGGGTCGATAAGCCAATTAGTGAGTGTAAGTATTGAGTGCTAGCACAATGAAAAATACAATTTAGAATGTTTTGGCAAATGGCTACAAACAAGTGGCTGCAACAATAGATAAAAAATATTGAGCAATTAGGTAAATTATGTTTTCTTGGTTTTCTCGTGCCGCAGTTTCGCCTGAAACGGCAGATTGGCTGGTTGAATGCTTTAGTTGGGCAATGCAAAATTTTGATGTTCAGCATTTTTCAGCTCATACATCACTCGTTTTACCTAATAATGATTTTTTTCCGACAAAAGTCGATACTCCCCAAGGGATGGCGCAGTACAGTTTTGAGCGTGTTGTCGCCCTTGCTGGTGTCAAAAAATGGCCTTGGGAGTTAGTTGAGGCGCATAATTTTGCTGCCGAGCAGCCACCCATCTTGGGTTTGAACCCAGGCGTGCGTACTAACGAAGAAACTTCAGTGATGGTTCCTGCTGGAGTGAGTGCACGCTTGCTTATGAGCTACACGCCAGATCAGTTGAGCAAACCCCAAGATTTAATTGCTTCTATGGCCCACGGCGTTGCTCAGCATGTGCTCTGGCAGAGTCAGTTAACACCGCCTGGTGGACAAGAGTATTTTTTGCAAACAGCTGAAGTACTAGCGATTTTTATGGGCTTTGGTGTGATGACAGCAAATTCGGCTTATACCTTTCGAGGGAGCTGCGCGAAATGCTACAACCCACGAGCCAATCGCCAGGCTAGCTTATCGGAGAGCGAGAGCGTTTATGCTTTAGCATTGTTCTGTGAGCTAAAGGGCATACCTGATAAAGCCTTTATCAAATACCTTAAGAAATACCTCAAATCGAGCCTGAAGTCTGCTCGTCATCAAATTGCACGTCACCCTAATGCTGACTATCTGCGAACTCTTGCGGCTTAATTTAAGCCTGCTCCTTCTCTGAGATTAGCTTTGTTCTGAGGTTAATCGTGTTGAGGTTAGTCGCATTGAGACCCGCTCAGGGCAGGGCAGTTGTTTATGCAAGGTGGGTTATTTTACGTATTTAAGTGCTATCATGTTGTTTAATGAAATCGGATCATACCGGACATAGCATATCCTACCTTTAGCTTCCATATACTGCCTATAGCATGCTGTTAGTGATTGATAATTATGACTCTTTTACCTATAACGTGATTCGTTATTTAGAAGAGTGTGGTGCCAGCACAGTCGTTCGTCAAAATGATGAAATTGATATCAATAGCATACGCAATCTTGCACCGGATGGTATCGTCATTTCACCCGGCCCAGGCAAGCCTGCTTGCGCGGGTGTGAGCGTACAGGCCATTGAGGCGTTTGCAAATGAGCTCCCCATATTGGGTGTGTGTTTGGGCCATCAAGCACTTGGCGAAGCATTTGGTGCAAAAGTAGTGCGTGCAAAACGTGTTATGCACGGTAAAACATCGGTTATACGGCATGATAAAAGCGGGCTTTTTGTTGAGTTACCTGATACCTTTTTGGTTGCTCGTTATCATTCGCTGATAATCGAAAGGCAATCGCTCCCTGATTGTTTGCGTGTAGATGCTTGGGTGGATGATGATACGCAAGAAATTATGGCAATATCGCATCGCGACCTCCCTTTGCACGGCGTGCAATTTCACCCAGAAGCTGTTCTCAGCGAGCAAGGCCACAATCTTTTTAGCCGTTTTCTTTTGCAGTATGACCTGCTGTAAAGCGCGTGCAAATTACGCTATTTATTAAAACTCATTAATATTAAAACAGTGGATATGAAAAAAGCCATGGATATTAAACAAGCGATTAGCCAAGTTATGGCGGGTAACTCCCTCGATCGTGGTGCTATGACTTCAGTCATGAGTCAAATTATGACGGGCGAAGCCACGCCAGCGCAAATAGGTGGCTTTTTAGTTGCTCTCACCCAAAAAGGTGAAACAGTAGATGAAATTACAGGAGCCGCTGAGGTAATGCGCAAGCTCGCTACGCGCGTTGATATTGACGTGCCCGTACTGGTTGATACCTGTGGTACCGGTGGCGATGGTGCAAGCTTATTTAATGTTTCAACGGCATCGGCTTTTGTTGTGGCAGCCGCAGGTGGTTTTGTTGCCAAACATGGCAATCGGTCAATTACGAGCTCAACAGGTAGTGCGGATGTTCTAGAAGCGGCTGGCGTTAATCTGAATTTGTCGGCAGAGCAAGTTGCGAAATGTGTGGCCAATATTGGTGTGGGTTTTATGTTTGCACCGGCACATCATAGTGCAATGAAACATGCCATAGGGCCGCGTAAAGAACTAGGCTTGCGGACTATTTTTAATGTTTTGGGCCCGCTGACTAATCCGGCGGGTACTAAGCGCCAAGTATTAGGCGTATACGATAAAAACCTTTGCCGCCCTTTAGCTGAGGTGCTGAAAGCATTGGGCAGTGAGCATGTCATGGTTGTGAGTGCCGATGACGGCTTGGATGAAATATCGCTTGCTGTGAATACCCATGTGGCAGAGTTGAAAGAAGGTGTTGTGAGCGAATACGAGCTCTACCCAGGCATGTGTGATGGCATAGCGCAGCAAAACCTTGATGGACTCAAAGTGGATAGCGCGCAGGCGTCTTTGGAGCTAATAAAGGGCTTGTTTAGCAATGATAGTGATGCACGTGCGCAAAAAGCTAGCGACATGGTTGCCATTAATGCCGGTGCAGCACTGTATGTGGCGGGTATTTCAGATAGCTACACCGAAGGTGTGCTACTCGCACAAGATACGCTGGCGAGTGGTTTAGCCGGTGAAAAATTAAAAGAGCTTGTCGAAATGACAGCTGTTTTCCAAGATTGATATTGAGGCTGGTTGTGACAAATCCCCCAACAGTGCTGAAGAAAATTATTCAGCGCAAGCACGAAGAAGTACAAAACGCTAAGCAGTTGTGTTCCGAGTCGGAACTGCTCAAGCAAGTTGCATTGCAAGATTCTACCAGAGGCTTTGCAAAAGCGCTAAGCTCGCGCATTGAGCAAAATCAAAACGCTGTGATTGCAGAAATCAAGAAAGCCTCGCCCAGTAAAGGTGTTATTCGCGAAGACTTTGACCCTGAGTCGATTGCTGTCAGTTATGAGCGCGCCGGTGCAGCGTGTTTGTCGGTATTGACCGACCGTGATTACTTTCAAGGTCATGACCGTTACATGCAAGCTGCGCGCGCTGCGACGGCTTTGCCTGTGATTCGCAAAGATTTTATGGTTGATAGCTATCAAATTACGGAATCACGCGCTTTAGGCGCTGATTGTGTTTTGTTGATTGTTGCGGCGTTGTCTCGTTCACAGCTTCACGACCTGCATCAGCAAGCGGTTGAGCTAGGGCTGGATGTACTGATTGAAGTACATGACGCAGACGAAATGGCGCTGGCTCTTGAAATCGATAACCCGTTAGTGGGGATTAATAACCGTAACTTGCATACCTTTGATGTTTCTTTGCAGACGACGTTTGACTTGCTCAAGCAGGTTCCAAAAGGGCGCCATGTGATCACCGAAAGCGGTATTTTTACAGCAAGTGATGTTGCGCAGATGCATGAGCAAAACATCTATGGCTTCTTAGTGGGGGAGTCTTTCATGCGTGCGCCTGACCCAGGCCAAAAGCTTGCTGAGATTTTTGCTTAATTAGCGGTGTTTAATTACCCGCTATGTTTAAATAATCGTGTTGAATTAATTGTGTTGAATATTTGACGTGCTGTGTTTTTATAACGTAACACTGCTCTATAAACGGCATACCTTATGACGTTTATAGACAGCCACTGCCATTTTGATTTCGAACAGTTTGATGAGGATCGTGATTACCAATGGAAATTGGCTGGTGAGCGCAATGTTAAAGGGCTGCTAATACCGGGCATAGAGCCATTGCAGTGGGATAAGGCAAAAGCTTACGCTACTCACTATACGGGGATGCGCTATGCCGTGGGTATTCACCCTTGGTGGCTAAAGACATATCATGAATCTCTAAGCTTTGATTTAGCAAATTCAGGCCCATCAAATAATGCCATTCGCCCATTCGGCAATAAGTTAGTAAGCGGCAGCTTAATAAACAGCGGTTTAATCGGCGATAACGTAATACAAAAAATTGAAAAGCATGTGAGCAATGAGCGGTGTGTTGCCATTGGTGAATGTGGGCTCGATAAAAGTATTCCGCTTGATATCGCAATACAACAGCAATACCTTGATGCTTTTTTGGCGCTTGCTAAAGAGCTGAGTTTACCTATTATTCTGCATTGCTACAAAGCGCATAATGAATTGGCGGTGTTGCTCAAAAGGCACAATCTCAATGATGCCCGCCTCAATGGGGTAATACATGCTTTTAGTGGTAGCCTTGATCTGGCGAAAAGCTATCAAAAGAAAGGATTTCTGTTGGGCGTTGGCGGTACGATTACTTACCCTCGCGCAGCCAAGACGCGCCATACGGTATCCCAGCTCTCTCAAAATGCCGTTATGCTAGAGACAGATGCCCCTGATATGCCTCTTATGGGGTTTCAGGGGCAGCGCAATACACCGGCTCAACTAGTTGGCATTGCTGAGAGCTTGGCTACACTGCGTGGTGAGTCGCTTGCTGAAGTGGCCGAGTATACATCTCGCAATGCGCAAGCGCTGTTTGGCGGCTTTGATTAAAAGTGAATCGATTAAAAATGGATGTTTAAGCGTCTAAGCTGAATCTTTAATGGCTAGCTTTGTTGGACGCTAGCCATTCATTTTTGCGGTTTCAAGCAATGAGATAATAATTGGATTAACCGCTTCGCTATCACTGCAAAATAAGAGTGTGCCAACCACCCAGTAAGAAACTTTCCCGTTGCTAATGAGGTGATATATCAGTAACGATTTTTCATCACCGCTGCCGGCTTCATAAGTCTGAAATGATAGGGTAGAACCGTATTCTGATTCGTACTCGCCTTGTTCCTTTATGGTTAAACTGCCAAATTCTTTTTTAAGAGAATCCTGTAGCAATGACCAATGCTCCTGATGTGAGCTAAAGGCAGGTTGTTCATCCACCGAAAGAATAAAGCTGACTTGCTCGTTTTCCCAAAAACAAACAACGGGCTCTTCAATACCCAATTCAGGTAAAGGCTGAAAAGAAAATTGGTCACTAATGTCTTGATCAATAAAAAGGTGTTGGGCAATTTGAACTTTGCTCATTGAAAACTCTTTTGGGTGATTGTTTTTCTGGCTGTAACTGCTTAATTAGCCATCAGTAGTGGTGCAGTGTGAATGTATGCGAAAACATCATCATTCAAAAGCACTATTCAAAGATGATGGTTTAACAGCCGTTATTTAAAAGGCACTGTCTAAAAGTCACTTTCTAAAAGTCACTACTCAACGGTTGCTGCTTATTAAAGTCACTGCGCAAAAAACTAATGCGCAGTGACTTTTTCTTTCTTGCAGCGCTCACAGCGATAGTGCGTCACTAACTTGCCTTGCTTAACGTCAAACTTTTTTTCAGTCACGACCTTCCATTTATGAAAGCCACTTTTACACAGCGTATGCTTTGTTTGGCTTGGCGCTTTTTTAGGGCGCTTAAATGGCACAACATTTGACATAAATTTACCGTAATGACTGAAGATGGACGTCTTGGCGCTAGGCGTCTGTTAGTGTGAGCGTTTGCTCGGCAATTTTGGCTTGCCAGATTTGAGGCCCTGTTTTATGCGCAGAATCACCGGTGCTGTCTACGGCGACCGTAACGGGCATATCTTTGACGTCAAATTCATAAATAGCCTCCATACCCAAGTCATCAAAGCCAACAACTTTTGCACCTGTAATTGCCTTGGAGACGAGATAAGCGGCACCACCAACGGCCATGAGATAAACAACTTGATTATCTTTTATGGCTTCAATGGCTGTATCGCCACGTTCAGCTTTACCCACCATACCCAGCAGCCCGGTTTGCTCGATCACTGTGCGTGTGAATTTATCCATGCGCGTAGCGGTTGTCGGGCCTGCTGGGCCAACGACTTCTTCTCTCACTGGGTCAACGGGGCCAACGTAATAGATAAAGCGGCCTTTGAGGTCAACAGGTAAGGTTTCACCTTTTGCAAGCATATCAACAATGCGTTTGTGCGCAGCGTCTCGGCCAGTGAGCAGTTTCCCGTTGAGTAGCAATGTGTCGCCGCTTTTCCAAGTTTTGACTTCGTCTGGTGTAATGGCATCAAGATTAACGCGCTTGCTGCTGCCTGAGCCCGCGCGAGTGATTTCAGGCCAATCTTCAAGAGAAGGTGGGGTTTGTAGGGCAGGGCCATCTCCTTTTAACGTGAAATGCGCGTGACGTGTTGCGGCACAATTAGGGATGATCGCGACGGCTTTGTTTGCGGCATGCGTTGGGTAATCTTTGACTTTAATATCTAAGACCGTGGTTAACCCCCCTAAACCTTGTGCGCCAATGCCCAGCTTATTGACCTTGTCATACAGTTCAATGCGTAGCTCTTCGGTGCGACTGTTTGCGCCGCGTGCAATCAGTTCTTGTATATCAACAGGTTCAAGTAAGGCTTCTTTGGCGAGTAACATGGCTTTTTCAGCTGTGCCACCGATGCCAATACCTAACATGCCCGGTGGGCACCAGCCAGCGCCCATTTGCGGCACCATTTTAAGTACCCAATCAACAACGGAATCCGAGGGGTTTAGCATGGCAAATTTCGTTTTTGCTTCAGAACCGCCTCCTTTAGCCGCAACATGTACGTCGATGGTATTACCCGGCACCACTTTGTAATGAATGATGGCTGGTGTGTTGTCGCCCGTATTTTTACGAGCGCCATCGGGGTCGGCTAGAATGCTAGCGCGCAGGACATTATCGGAATCTTGATAAGCCTGACGAACGCCTTCGTTTAGCATGTCTTCGAGCGGTATTTCGCCATCGATCACAACTTGCATGCCGACATTAACAAAGAGCGTAACAATTCCGGTGTCTTGGCAGATGGGGCGGTGGCCCTCAGCACACATACGTGAGTTAATGAGGATTTGCGCTATTGCGTCTTTGGCTGCCTCACTTTCTTCGCGCTTGTAGGCATCATGCATTGCATCAATAAAATCCTTAGGGTGGTAGTAAGAAATATACTGAAGCGCATCACGTACGCTGGCAATAATGTCCGCTTGTTTTACAACCGTTGTCATAGTCATCTCTGTCATTGTGCTAGGTGTTTGTTTTGATTAAGCCTGGGGGTGCGTTGCCTCTCTAGAGGGCGCTATTTGTTTTCTACGCTTTGAGGTAGGGTGTATTTTACACCTTTTGATATCCTGCGCTGGGTATTGGAGGCCTTAACTGCGTAGCCAGATTTTTTCTGCCCAGCTCCAAATTGAATTCCACTCATCACCATTCTGCTTTCCGTCATGCCAATAAATGACGCGGTCCTCCATATCTAAACAGTAGTAGCCGCTTGGCGTCTGGCAGATCGGTAAGAGCTCGCGCGATAATCCGTTCTCCCATGCTAGGCTGGCCACTTCGGGTAGGTAAGTATGTGAACTGGCGTCCGTCACCGTAACGGGCTCAAGGCTACCGATGACTAAATCGGAGACTTCGAGCAGAAAATCCCGAAAATCACCGCGAATTTGAACATAAATGGCTTCTTCTACATCAATGATGTCGTCTTCATCAGGTAAATCCAATGCCACAAGCGGTGGCTGATGGTGTTCTTGTAAGCATTCAATAACGGCTTCTTTATCAGACATAATGTGTAAAACCTGAAACTCAATTTAATGTGATCTGCATGATATAAAGAATAGAAGAGCGGCATGGCTGTGGGTGTTTAATTGCGAGCACCGAGTCCGAGCACTTAGCTGCAAGCACTTACAAGAGACTTAAGCACATGAGGCAAGGGCGTGAAGGGTGTTCTTGACTTGCGGATTCAAGCGCGATTAACCAATGCAGGCCCCTCTCTCTTCAAAAGGTGCGTATGATACTGCAATCTGGCGTAGCATTAAGGGTTTTAATGAGGCTTTATTGACATGTAAGGCTTCTAAAATGATGTTGATCTCGCTATATTTGCGACCCATGATGATCTTTTACCGTTGATCCTTGCAAAATTGGCTGGTGTTTCTCTACAAACCCCTGTTGTAACGGTTGTTGGAATTGTTGTTATAACTATTGCTGAAAGCAACTGCTGAAAAAACAAGAAAAATAACGAATAGCGACCCATTAACCCCATTTTCTCAAAGCTCTATTTTGAGCTCAATTACCCAGGTATCACCATGAAGCGCTTATTAAAATGGTTTATTTTAATTATTTTGCTGCTTGCCTTATTACTTGCCTTACTACCGATTGCGGCTAAGCATTGGCTTGTGCACGATTTAAGTCAGCAGGGTTATGAAGCACATATCGATACATTCAGCTTCAATCCTTTTACCGGTAAACTTAAGCTTAAAGATGTTGATATTCGAGAAAATCATAAGCCGATTACGCAAATCACTTTGCTAGAAGGGCGCCTCAAACTGAGCCAGCTACTCCAGCGCGCAGTGGTGCTAAAAAAAGTGAAAGCACATGGTGTAAAAGTGGAGGTGGATGCCCACTCTTCAAGCAGTCATGGAAAAGCATCAGCCACAAGGTCTTTCTTAAATAAGTACGCTGCAAGCTGGCAGCTAGGCGTTGTCAGTGGTTTAGTTGAGCAGGTTGAGTTTTGTCGAGTCGGTTTGTTGGCGGCCGATTCAATAAACGGCTCGACCGACAAGGTCTCGGCCAGTGGTGAAGCTTCTCAGTGTTTAACTATGGGTAGTTTATCTTTGCGAGATATCGTTATTGATAAGAAGGCTGCAGCTAATAATGGAGAGGATACTGCACAAGCTGAGTGGCAATTTAGCAGTACGGGTATGCTGCATTTTCATAATCTTTACCTGCGGGATAAGGAGCATGATAAAGCGCTTTTGCATTTGGCCAGTGCTGAAATTAGAGGCTTAACATGGCAGGCGGGCATTCAATCAGCTGATTTACTTGTTGTGGATGGTTTGCATCTCTTTGAGCGTTCAGAAGAAACGGGCGCGCAGCAGAATATGCCTTATCACACGCAGTTTGATCAATTGCGAGTTGATGCAGTAAACCTGAGCCGATCCGGCGCCCAAACAACACATGTTGCTATGGAATCCCTTGTGATAACAGCTTGGCAGCAAGCGTTGACTAAATTGCCGGAAGGGCACTTTGAACAAGAGCGGCTTATGGGCAAATATTTTCCTGCGTTGAGTCGCACACTCGGCCTTTTGGATAACAATGCTGCTTTCGAATGGAAAACGAATAGACTGCAAGTACTCGAAGGGAAAGTGGCCTGGTTAGATGAATCGGTTTCACCGCCTGCTCAGGCAATATTGGCTGGACTGTCGGCAGATTTTGGCCCCATTGATACACAATCAGATAAGACAAAAACCCCTATTAGCCTCTCTGCTCGATTAGGTGAATCAGATGCGCAGGGCAGAGA
>CALIUX010000192.1 GCA_938048505.1 uncultured Pseudomonadales bacterium | reverse complement strand
TTCTCGCTTGTGTTGACGGGAGGGGATGCAAAAACCCTACTCTTAACCTGTGCGCAACAGCACAATTTGCATGTGGAGCTTCTTAGTACGCCGGTTTTAGACGGTCTGGCAATTGCTTTGCCCTGAAATGTCATTACAGTGCTTCTTACTTTTTAGTCAATAAAAATCATGTGTTAAGCAAGTGCTGGGCAGGGTTTTTAATATGGCGTTATGGGCTGATATTAGCGGCCTTTTTTCATTACACTCATTACTAAAGGTATTTGCGTGAGGTTGCTTTTTGCGCTCCTAGTTGTCGTTAATATCGCTGTTTTAGCCTGGCATTATATTGTGCGTTCCGAGCCGCCTACTGTGGCCGTTAATAAGCCTGTTGCATCGAGTGTTCAGCCCGATGATGTGCCGCCTTCTACACTTGCTTCGCAAACAATTACTCTATTAGATGAAGTGGCTCAAAAAAAAGCGTTACTTAAAAAGATGCCGAGTACCGAAGGGGTAAGCGCTGGGCAAGTAGAATCTTCAGTGCATCGGGGCGCGCTTCAAAGGATGGCTGGGAGTGATGCTTCTTTGTTGGGCGGCACTTGTTATTGGTTTGGGCCGTTCCTGCGTGAAGATGCGCAAGAGGAATATGCGCAAAGGCTTGGTGGTGAGGGGGTTGAGGTTGAGCGTGAGCTGAGTACTGTCTCGGGAGGTTGGCGTTATTGGGTCTATTTGCCTGCCAAGTCGACTCGCAAAGAGGCGAGGGCGCAATTGTCTGTTTTGCAGGGCATGAAGATCGATAGTTATTTGATTCAAAAGGGCGAAAAGGCAAATGGCATCTCCCTCGGCCTGTTTAGTCGAAAAGAATTGGCAGATGCCAAGTACCAAGCGATCAAGGCAAAAGGCTTTGCGGTAGAGGTGGATGCTTTTGAGCGAATTATTGAGCAGCGGTGGTTGGTCGTTAAGAGTGGTGTTGAAGGTGGTGTGGGTGAGTCGGTTTTGTCCAGAATGGCCAAAAATGAAGCGGCTCTGCAGTTAATTGAAAAAAAATGCGAATTGCCTGTTGCTTCTCATAACAACATTCACTAGAATCCCGCCTCCACATTGAGAGGCAACAATTAATGTGGAATACGAAAAGTGTGCTGGCGTAGCTCAGTTGGTAGAGCAGCTGACTTGTAATCAGCCGGTCGGGGGTTCGACTCCTCTCGCCAGCTCCATTTCGTAAAAGCACCTAGATTATGTGCATGCCTACTGCTTGATTGATAAGCTTAAACGCTTAGTCTTGCAGGTTAGTGCAGGGGTTCCCGAGTGGCCAAAGGGATCAGACTGTAAATCTGACGCGCAAGCTTCGGTGGTTCGAATCCACCCCCCTGCACCATTTCTTCTTTACTGAATAGCTCATTTTGAAAATGGCTTGTCTTTAAATTAGATCATTCTTTGGCTTGGCAAGTATGTTTTCTGAATATCGCTTTTTATATGCGCTATTGTTTAGTGTGCATTATCTCTTGGTATGCGAGCGCAGTTCGCGGGCATAGTTCAATGGTAGAACCTCAGCCTTCCAAGCTGATGATGCGGGTTCGATTCCCGCTGCCCGCTCCCTAGTCTGTCTGTGTTGTGTGAGTCGTTGGCATCTCAGTAGAGCGCTCATATAGCTCAGTTGGTAGAGCACACCCTTGGTAAGGGTGAGGTCGGCGGTTCAAATCCGCCTATGAGCTCCAGTTTTTTAAAAGGTCAGCAAAGCGAATGCTTGCTGGCCTTTGTGATATTCGGTGATTCGCGATTGCTGAGTCTTTGAATATCACCTTTTGCCGCGCTGACTTAGTAATATTAGCTTAGCAATATTGCTTTGGTGGTGCGGTAAGGATACAGGCCAGTAGTTCAATTGGTAGAGCGTCGGTCTCCAAAACCGAAAGTTGGGGGTTCGAGTCCCTCCTGGCCTGCCATTTACCGTGTGATGATTGATGTTTTATCAGTAAGATATGGCCGCCGTTGTTTGGTTTAGTGTTATGTCAGCATCAACCTTTAGGATAGAGAAAAGTATCATGAGCACTAGTGTGGATTCTCCAGAGTACAAGCTAGACGGTCTTAAGTGGCTAGTTGTATTTGCGATCATTGCTGCAGGTACTTTTGGCAATGCGTATTATTCAGAAGATTTTGCATTGCTGTATCGTGTTCTTGCGATGGTTGCCTTGGGTGCTGTTGCAGCGTTTATTGCCCTTCAAACTGAAAAGGGCGCTGCGTTTTGGGCATTATTAAAGTCTGCTCAAGTTGAAATGCGCAAAGTGGTTTGGCCGACTAAGCCTGAAACCAATCAGACCACATTGATGGTGCTGGTGATAGTATTTATCGCGGCACTTATTCTTTGGGGGCTTGATGCAATTTTAGGGAAAGTTGCATCACTTATCATTGGTTAAAGTAACTCTTTTAAGAACAGGTCTATTGTCATGGCAAAGCGCTGGTATGTAGTACACGCCTACTCAGGCTACGAAAAGAAAGTGGCAGCGGCCTTAAAAGAGCGTATCGAGTTGAACGATATGCATGAGCATTTTGGTGATGTTCTTGTTCCGACTGAAGAAGTCGTTGAAATGCGAGAAGGCCAAAAGCGTAAGTCAGAGCGAAAATTCTTCCCCGGTTATGTTCTTGTTCAGATGGAGTTGAATGATGAAGCTTGGCACTTGGTAAAAGAAACGCCTCGTGTGATGGGCTTTATTGGTGGTAAGGCAGATAAGCCAGCACCGATTACAGAAAAAGAAGCAAATTTAATTCTGCAGCGTATTGATGATTCCGCTGAAGCACCTAAACCGAAGACATTATTTGAACCCGGTGAAATGGTACGCGTTATCGATGGCCCGTTTAATGACTTCAACGGTGTGGTAGAAGAAGTTAATTACGAAAAGAGCCGTCTTCAAGTGGCAGTGCTTATTTTTGGGCGTTCTACGCCAGTTGAATTAGAATTCGGTCAAGTCGAAAAAAGCTAGACCAAAAAATCAAAGTTTTTTAACTCCCACTCTCTCTTTTGGAGGGTGGGGGTTTTTGTGTCTCTGGATATTGCATTTTTATTGGTTGTCTATTGCGCCATTAAAGGGCAGTTTTCAGAGCGGGAAGCCTGTGATGCTCATAGCCTGAGCGGAGGCGCTAAACCCATTACTGAGGAGTAATAAAATGGCTAAGAAGATTCAAGCCTATATCAAGCTGCAAGTTGGCGCAGGCAAGGCAAACCCAAGTCCACCAGTTGGTCCTGCTCTAGGTCAACACGGTGTTAACATCATGGAATTCTGTAAAGCGTTTAACGCACAGACCCAAGATGTTGAAGCGGGTGCACCAGTACCTGTTGTCATTACTGTATACAGCGATAAAAGCTTCACTTTCACCATGAAGACACCACCGGCTTCTTTCTTGTTAAAGAAAGCTGCAGGTATTAAGAGTGGTTCAGGTCGTCCTAACACTGAAAAAGTGGGCAAAGTGACCCGTGCGCAATTAGAAGAAATTGCCACCACTAAAGCGGCTGATTTAACCGCTGCTGATATGGACGCTGCTGTGCGTACTATTGCGGGCTCTGCTCGTGCTATGGGTTTGGAAGTTGAAGGGGTTAACTAATGGCTAAATTATCTAAGCGCCAACGCGCAATCAATGAAAAAGTTGATGCGACTAAGCAGTACGGCATTACTGAAGCCGTTGAGCTATTAAAAGAATTGTCTGCAGTTAAGTTTCCTGAAACTGTTGATGCGGCAATCAACTTGGGCATTGACCCTCGTAAATCAGATCAAGCGGTTCGTGGTGCTACAACATTGCCACACGGTACGGGTAACAACGTACGTGTTGCTGTGTTCACACAAGGTGCTAACGCTGATGCAGCTAAAGAAGCTGGCGCAGACTTCATCGGTATGGAAGATCTTGCTGAGCAAGTTAAAGGCGGCATGATGGACTTTGATGTTGTTGTTGCAGACCCTGCAGCAATGCGTGTTGTTGGCCAGTTGGGTCAAGTTTTAGGCCCACGTGGTTTAATGCCAAACCCTAAAACAGGTACTGTAACGCCTGACGTTGCAACAGCTGTTAAAAATGCCAAAGCCGGTCAGGTGCGTTTCCGCGCTGACAAAGGTGGTATTATCCACGGCGGTATCGGTAAAGTATCTTTTGACGCAAATGCGATTAAAGAAAACCTTGAAGCGTTATTGGCTGATGTTAAAAAACTTAAGCCTGCCTCTGCTAAAGGTGTTTACTTAAAGAAAATTTCTTTGAGCACAACGATGGGCCCAGGTTTGACCTTGGACCTTTCTTCGCTTGAAGCATAAGCCACCAAGGCTTTATAACGCTATTTTGCTCATAAAATAGCGTAAATATTACTCGATATAGGCTTTAATCAAAGCCTATATCGAAACGTACTTTGGGGTCTGATTTTATCAGGCTATCAAAGACCGTAGGTGAGGGCATGCTCTCTTAATCGTTTATTAGCCTACGCAGATGGTGCACCCTGTTCAGAATTCTGAACCTGTTGTCACCGACACAGGGTTCAAATGGCAACATTTGAACTGGTAGTAAACGATGGATTTTATCCATCATTAAACCAGGAGAGATCCCGTGGCATTAGGACTCGAAGACAAAAAAGCGATTGTCGCTGAGGTCCAAGAAGCTGCCAAGAGCGCATTGTCTGCTGTTGTTGCTGACGCACGTGGTGTGACAGTAACGCAAATGACAGCTCTGCGAAAAGAGGCTCGTGAGAATGGCGTGTGGTTACGCGTTGTTCGAAACACCTTGGCTCGTCGCGCGGTTGAAGGCACAGACTACGAATGCATCAGTGAGAGCTTCGTTGGTCCAACTATTATCGCATTCTCAAACGAGCACCCCGGTGCTGGCGCACGTATTTTACGTGATTTCGCCAAAGAGAATGATGATTTAGAGTTGAAAATTGCCTCTTTTGAGGGCGCTTTAGTTGATGTCAATGTGTTGGCTTCTTTGCCGACTTACGACGAAGCTATTGCAAAACTCATGAGCGTGATGAAAGAAGCAGCAGCTGGCAAGTTGGTTCGTACACTTGCTGCACTTCGCGACCAGAAAGAACAAGAAGCGGCTTAATTCTTTTTTTCAAAAAAAGATTAACGTTTTTTTTAATTATTATTTCGAGCGCAAGCTCAAGTATTTTAGGATTTGAGAAATGTCTCTATCACAAGAAGATATCATCAATGCCATTGCTGAAATGTCTGTAAAAGACGTTGTTGAGTTAGTAACAGCAATGGAAGAAAAGTTCGGCGTATCTGCAGCAGCAGCCGTTGCAGTAGCAGCTGGCGATGCTGGCGGCGCAGCTGAAGAGCAAACTGAGTTTGACGTTCTTCTTACCGCTGTTGGCGATAAGAAAGTTAACGTTATTAAAGCAGTACGTGAAGTAACTGGCCTGGGTCTTAAAGAAGCAAAAGGTATGGTTGACGGCGTTCCTGCTACTGTTAAAGAAGCGCTTTCTAAAGAAGACGCTGAAGCAGCAAAAGAAAAACTTGAAGCTGCTGGCGCATCTGCCGAGCTTAAGTAAGTTTGTTCTTAAAGCCCAATCTCTGATTGGCACAAGGCTGGCAGATAATTTATCTGCTGGCCTTTTTCCGTTTCCAGAATCTGTCTTTTAGATAGGATCATGTAGGTGTTGTAATACACCGAATGGAAATGGATGGATGTTCATGCTGCTCGCATGGAAACAGCCATCTTACCTATAAGGTTAGACCTTATTTTAAGGGGTTTGTTTCGGAAGTTGTTGAGCATGGATCGAGATGTTTGGTTCGCTAGCCAAATTCTCCATATCTCGCACAAGATTGCACCCTGTGATAAAGCTGAGGAAATCTGATGGCTTACTCGTATACTGAGAAAAAACGTATCCGCAAGGATTTTGGCAAGTTGCCGCACGTCATGGATGTGCCGTTCCTGTTGGCAATACAGCTCGACTCCTACAGAAAATTTACGCAGATCGACACCGACCCTAAAAAGCGTTTGGATGTGGGTCTGCATGCCGCGTTTAAATCGGTATTCCCTATTGTTAGCTATTCGGGCAGTGCTGCCCTTGAGTATGTCAGCTACGTTTTAGGTAAGCCAGTATTTGATGTTAATGAGTGTGTGTTGCGTGGTGCGACCTACGCTGTGCCATTGCGCGTTAAAGTCCGTTTGATTATTTACGATAAAGAATCAAGCGCAAAAACCATTAAAGATATTAAAGAGCAAGAAGTCTACATGGGTGAAATTCCACTCATGACAGACAATGGTACATTTGTTATTAACGGTACTGAGCGTGTCATCGTTTCTCAGTTACACCGTTCACCAGGTGTCTTCTTTGAGCACGATAAAGGTAAGACTCACTCATCTGGTAAGCTCCTGTACTCTGCACGTGTCATTCCTTACCGTGGCTCATGGTTAGACTTTGAGTTTGACCCTAAAGACTTGGTTTACGTTCGTATTGACCGTCGTCGTAAATTGCCAGCTTCTATTTTATTGCGTGCCTTGGGTTATAGCTCGCAAGAAATGTTGGATATGTTCTTTGAGACCAGTAACTTCCGCTTTGCAGAAGAGCAACAGGTTAAGCTTGAGCTTGTGCCTTCGCGTCTGCGTGGTGATGTGGCAACATTTGAAATTACCGATACAGACGGTAATGTCATTGTTGAAGAAGGGCGCCGTATTACGGCTCGTCACATCAGACAGCTTGAGAAAGCCAAGGTTACAGAACTCGATGTGCCTGCGGATTACATCTTAGGTCGTGCTTTAGCAAAAGACCTTATCGATGAAAGCACGGGTGAAGTGTTAGTCGAGTGTAATACCGAAATTACTGAAGAAGTCTTAGCGCAGATATCTGCAGCGGGTATTACTGAAGTCCAAACGCTTTACACGAATGAGCTTGATTGTGGTTCGTTCCTATCAGACACCTTGCGCACAGACCCATCTCGCACCGAGCTTGAAGCATTGGTTGAGATTTACCGCATGATGCGCCCAGGTGAGCCGCCGACTAAAGAATCAGCCGAAGGCCTCTTCCAAAACCTATTCTTCAGCCAAGAGCGTTATGACCTTTCTGCGGTTGGTCGCATGAAGTTCAACCGTCGCTTAGGTCGTGAAGACGAAGTAGGTGAAGGCACTTTATCTCGTGAAGACATCGTCGATGTATTAAAAACATTGATCGATATCCGTAACGGTAAAGGTGTTGTGGATGATATCGATCACTTAGGTAACCGTCGTATTCGCTCTGTGGGTGAAATGGCCGAAAACCAATTCCGCGTTGGTTTAGTGCGTGTTGAGCGTGCTGTAAAAGAACGTTTGTCGATGGCTGAGAGCGAAGGCTTAATGCCACAGGATATGGTCAATGCCAAGCCTGTTGCTGCAGCCGTTAAAGAGTTCTTTGGTTCAAGTCAGCTGTCTCAGTTTATGGATCAGAACAACCCCTTGTCTGAGGTGACGCATAAGCGTCGTGTTTCGGCATTAGGCCCTGGTGGTTTGACGCGTGAGCGTGCTGGCTTTGAAGTGCGCGATGTTCACCCAACTCACTATGGTCGTGTTTGTCCAATTGAGACGCCAGAAGGTCCAAACATTGGTTTGATCAACTCATTGGCAACCTATGCGCGCACTAACCACTACGGCTTCTTAGAAAGCCCTGTGCGTAAAGTTGTTGATGGCAAGGTAACCGATGAGATCGAATACTTATCTGCTATTAATGAATCTAAATTTGTTATTGCACAGGCCTCTGCTGAGTTAAATGACGCAGGCGAGCTTATTGATGAGCTGGTTTCTTCTCGTCACTTAAATGAATTTACCTTGGTTGCACCGGCTGATGTCCAATATATGGATGTTTCGCCTCGTCAGGTTGTATCGGTTGCGGCATCGTTAATTCCTTTCCTTGA
>CALIUX010000191.1 GCA_938048505.1 uncultured Pseudomonadales bacterium | reverse complement strand
AGCGGTGCAACGGCTGAAAAATACCGAGTTATACGAGAACAACAACTCGATCAGCGAAAAAATCGAGGCTTTTTGAGGCCAGCAGACAACCAAATTCCTCTGCTGCCAGATATGTCTGCCTACGATCTTTCCTTACCTGCTGAGGCTCCTGCTAAAGCTGCAGCGCCAGCCGATAAGCAATAGGCATAATTATGGCTAATTATGATCAAGATGAGCAGCTTGAATCGGGTTACTCCGAGTTGGGTGGCCAGTCTAGCGAAAGCTTTGCAGAGGACGGTCTGGCGCAAGAGTCAGTTATCGAGGATGCCGAGCAAGTGGTACCCGGTCGCTTGTCATTTGGTTTTGCCTCAGATAATCAAGTTCTGCTTGATGATGGCAAAATCTATTACGCTGGAACGCCATCAGTCAAAACATTGGCAGAAATTCGTCGCTTTACTGGTGCCACATTACAATTTGAAGAGCTTGAAAAAGAAGCTTTTCAAAAACGATTAACGCTCTTTTATCAAAGTGGCGACAATGCTGCACAGCAGGCCGCTGATGATATGGGCGCTGACTTTGATTTGTCTGCACTGGCTGATGATATTCCTGATGATAGTGAGCTTTTAAGTGGTGATGGCGATGCGCCAGTTATTCGCCTGATTAATGCTATTTTGTCTCAAGCAGTACAAGAAAGGGCATCAGATATTCACGTAGAGCCTTTTGAAACACGTGTATCGGTGCGTTTTCGTATTGATGGCGTGATGAAAGAGGTGCTTTCACCTAAGGCTGAACTTGGGCCGGTATTAACATCGCGCTTAAAAGTGATGGCGCGATTGGATATTGCTGAAAAGCGTATCCCTCAAGATGGCCGTATTACCGTTAAGCTTGCCGGGCATGCAGTGGATATTCGTGTATCAACCTTGCCGAGCGCTTACGGTGAACGTACCGTAATGCGGATTCTCGATTCTTCTGCCGGCGCTCTTAAGCTAGAGCAGCTTAATATGCCTGATCAAGTGATGGAGCACTTTAAAGCGGCTCTCGCTAAACCTCACGGTATTATCTTGGTGACTGGACCTACAGGCTCCGGTAAAACGACTTCGTTATATTCGGGGTTAAGTTATCTTAATAGTCCAAGCCGTAACATTCTGACCGTCGAAGATCCTATCGAGTACCTGTTGGCGGGTATTGGTCAAACCCAGGTTAATAATAAAGTGGATATGACGTTTGTGCGTGGCTTGCGTGCCATCCTACGTCAGGATCCAGATGTGGTGATGATTGGTGAAATCCGTGACCAAGAGACTGCTGCAATCGCTGTTCAGGCGAGTTTGACGGGCCACTTATTGTTATCAACACTGCATACCAATACGGCTATTGGTGCCATAACGCGCCTAGGTGATTTGGGTATCGAGCCCTTTTTGCTGTCATCCAGCCTAGAGGCCCTTATTGCTCAGCGCTTAGTACGTGTTTTATGCCCAGATTGTAAAGAATCTCATGAAGCCAGTGAATCAGAATGCGAACGTATTAAGATTCCAGCCGGTAGTGTGATTTATCGTGCAGTGGGGTGCGAAAAATGTAACTACGGTGGTTACCGTGGTCGAACGGGTATTTATGAATTAATCCCTGTTGATGATGGCTTGCGCCAGCTCATTCACGAAGGTGTTGGTGAACAAGCTATGCTAGATCATGCACGGCAATATTGTGAGCCTATTGAAGCGGATGGTCGCGCTAAGGTTTTATCTGGCATTACTACCGTAGAAGAATTGCTACGCGTGACGTCGTCTCACTAAGGATTCAGTATGGCTGCGTTCAGTTATAAAGCCCTAGATGAAAAGGGTAAAACCGTTAAGGGCGTATTAGAGGGCGATAATGAACGCCAGATACGCTCACAGCTTCGCCAGCGCGGATTACGCCCTTTAGAAGTAAGCAGTAGTGTCAAAAAAGCTTCTGCTTCCAGCGATAAAAAAAGCACGGGTTTTTCTCTGTCCTCTTTGGGCTTCGGCTCGGCTACAGGTATTAAACTTAACGTCAAAGACACATCGTTAGTCACGCGCCAGCTAGCCTCTTTGGTTCAGTCGGGTTTACCGTTGGATGAAGTATTGCAAGCGTGCGCTAATCAAAGCCGAAAACCGCAAATTAAAGCAATGGTTTTGCAGGTGCGCTCTCGTGTTTTAGAGGGGCTGTCACTCACCCAAGCTATGGCTGAGCACCCACGAACGTTTGATGATTTGTATCGTGCAATGGTCAAGGCGGGTGAAAGTGCGGGTTTTTTAGGGCCGGTATTAGAGCAGCTCGCGGAATATACCGAGACCAGTCAAGAGACCAGCCAAAAAGTGAAAGGGGCAATGACTTACCCTATTATTCTTTTTGTGGTCAGTGTAGGTGTTGTGGTTGCTCTAATGGCCTTTGTTGTGCCAAAACTTGTTGGATTATTTGAAAGCCAAAAAGCGGAACTTCCTTTTTCAACCAAGCTTTTGATTGGTATAAGTGATTTTATTTTGAATTATGGGATGCTCACGTTGGGCGTGGCAGTAGTGGCAATATTGGCCGTACAACATTTACTGAAAAACCCCAAAAATCAACTGAAGTGGCATAAGATGATGCTCAAGATGCCATTATTTGGTGAGCTTAATCGCACCGCTGAAGCGGCACGTTATTCGAGTACATTAGGCTTGCTCGTAAAGAGTGGTGTGCCGGTATTGGAAGCGCTACGTATTGCTGCGCAAGTACTCACGAATCGACATATTCAACAAGCCGGCAAGGAAGTTGCCGTATCGGTCAAAGAAGGGATGGGTGTTGCTAAGGCGATGGACCAAGCGCAAGAATTCCCACCTTTGTTGGTACAAATGGTAGCCAGCGGTGAAACAAATGGTCAATTGCCGGAACAATTGCTCCATGCGGCGTCTAATCAGCAGCGTGAGTTGCAATTTACATTAGGTACAATGATGAGCTTGCTGGAGCCCATTACAATCTTGTTTATGGCGAGTATGGTCGGCTTCATTGTCATGGCTATTCTCAAGCCGATGTTTCAACTTAATCAAATGGTTTAACTTATTTAACTTAAATGGTTTAACAAAGCGGCTTATTTAATAAGCCCATATTAATAAAATAGATTAAACCATTTTTAAACTTTATCTTTTTATTTCAATATTCCTCAGGGGGTTTTATGTCTCGTCAACGTCAAGGCGGTTTTAGCTTGATCGAGATCATGGTTGTTATTGTGATTATCGGCTTAATGGTAGGTGTTGTGGGGCCGGCTTTATTCGGTAACATTTCTGAAGCTCAGCGTGAGCGAGTTAAAAATGATTTCGCTTCAATCAAAACAGCATTACAAACATATAAACTCGATAACTATATTTTCCCAACAACTGAACAGGGCTTAGATGCATTAGTGAATCGTACTGATTCCGATCCATCTCCTCGTAAGTTCCGTGAGGGCGGTTATCTAGAGCGTTTGCCAAAAGACCCTTGGGAGCGTGAATACATCTACCTTAGCCCAGCTGACAATGGTAAAGGCTTCGATATCATTAGCTATGGCGCTGACGGTGTACAGGGTGGTGAAGGCGATGCGGCTGACATCAGTTACCATGATGCATCTGCTGAATAAGTGCGCTACAGCCAAATGATTAATAACCAGTTAACACATACACTCCTAAGTAGAGCATAGAATGCCAATTGCTCGCCGCCATGCCGGCTTTAGTTTGCTTGAGATTCTAGCCGTTATTGGCATCTTGGGCATTGTCATGGCGTCAGTAACGCTTACTATCGGGCGTGGTGGCCCAGAAAGCCAACTGACCGATAAGCTTGAACAGTTTATGGCGGTTAGTCGCTTTGCCGCTGATCGAGCAGTGCTAAGTGGTGATTCAATGGGGTTGCTGCTTGAGCCGCCTCAGTGGCAGTCTGATTCTGAGTTTGACTGGGAGCATCTGGGGTGGCGCTACCGTTGGCAAGCAGGTGGCGAATATGGCTGGCAAGATGTAGCCGAGCTGCAACCTTTATCGTTTGACCCTCAAACCGTTTTAACCGTTCTTATCGATGATATTGAATGGCGCTGGGAAGAGTTGCTGGATCGCTCTATACCGGTAACGGCTTATTACCCTACGGGTGATATCTCATCCATTGAAATTAT
>CALIUX010000190.1 GCA_938048505.1 uncultured Pseudomonadales bacterium | reverse complement strand
GGTCCTTGTTGGGAATACTTGGCCTGAATGTGGCCCCTTTCAGTTAGCTTGTATATCGAAGCCTGCTGCAATCTTTAGTCAATGTTTAGTGGTTGGACTTCCATCCATCACTTCTTAATAGAGTATGTCGGTTTAGATCATTTTCAACAAGTTAGCGTCTTAGCTTTAAAGACAAACCCTTCCTATGCACGTACAACGAGCAATAAATACAAAAGGTGTATTTTATGTTTTACCAATTCGTAGCACGATGCATTCTAGGGGTGCTAATAATGTTGGGTTCAATGGCTTGCAGCCAAGTAAGCGTAACAGATTACGCATCATTCGAGCCGGTTTTGCTCCCCGAAGATTTTTTTAGTGGTGATCTAACCGCCCATGGTGTGCTGAAGAACCGTAGTGGCAAGGTTACACGCCTCTTTAATGCGACGATTAAGGCAAGCTGGGAAGATGGTGTGGGTACGCTTGATGAGCACTTTCTGTTTGATGATGGTGAAAAGCAGCAGAGGGTATGGACGCTTAATCCTCTTCAAGAGGGCTATTATCGAGCAACAGCAAATGATGTGGTGGGCGAAGGCTTGATGCAGGCGGCAGGGAATAGCTTATTTTTAGATTATATTTTAGACATTCAGTACAAAGGTAGATCTTTAAAGCTGCATGTAGATGATCGTATGTACTTAGTTGATGAGCAAACCTTAGTTAATGAGTCGGTATTACGTAAGTGGGGTTTTAAGGTCGGCTCGATCTTAATTGTGATAAAGAAGTCAAGCTAGGTGTATACAGACTACGAGTCTAGGGAATCCTTGTTATGCCCATTATGCAATAATACCAGTTGAGCATTGCGCTCAAACCTTTATGAGCTGTTAAACTAATGCCATGGAGGGCTTTATTATGCAGTACTTAAAAAAGACTTATACACCTGCGTTTTGCAGTACATTCTCGCCATCGGTATTCAGCCGAAAAAAAAGCTTATTATTAGCCATGCTTTCTGGGTTGATTTGCTTTCCCCTTAATGCTGATACGCTAAAAAGCATTGATGATAAAACGTATTCCACTCAAAACCATCTTGCTGGACATCATGTTGAACAGGGCCATTTGGCATCGGCGCGATTGAAGCAAAATACGCAAATGAGCACTTTAAACGGTGATGCCTACTTCGAAATCAGCAGCCGTTGGACGCAAGGAGCTTTGGTAACAGGGCGTGTTTTGCCGGGCTCAGTTCTAACGTTTGAGGGTAAGCTGGTCAGCATCAGCTCAGAAGGTGTCTTTGCATTTGGTTTGGGGCGTGATGCACCCAGCCAAGTTGTCTTGACGCAAAAGACACCTAAAGGCCACACTCATGAACACCGCTTTGAGGTCAGTTCTCGTACCTATGCGACGCAGAGTATTCAGGGGGTGAAGAAAAAACATGTTACGCCACCGGCCTCTGTGACAGAGCGCATTAAGCGTGAGGGTAGGGCTGTGCGCCAAGCCAGAACACTTAATGATGACCGAACAGATTTTTTGTCTACTTTCATTTGGCCAGCCAAAGGCCCTGTAACAGGTGTATATGGGAGTCAGCGCATATACAATGGTGTGCCCAAGCGACCCCATTACGGTATTGATATCGCAGGCCCAACAGGCGCCCCCGTTATTGCGCCGGCATCAGGTGTTGTGACATTTGCCAATAATGATCTCTATTATTCGGGCGGTACGCTGATTCTGGATCATGGCCTAGGCATTTCTTCTACATTTATTCATTTAAGTAAGGTAGAAGTTGCAGTCGGTGACTTGGTAGAGCAAGGGCAGTTGATTGCTCGCATAGGCGCTAGTGGTCGTGCGACGGGGCCACACTTGGATTGGCGAATGAATTGGTTTGGCGAACGCCTTGACCCACAGCTTTTATTCCCAGAAGGGGATAAACCCCCGCTTAAATAATGCCTGCTAAATTAATATCTATAGGATACCTATGTTAGATAAAAAATTACTCAGTATATTGGTTTGCCCTGTGACTAAGGGAGCCTTGATCTTTGATAAAGAAAAAAATGAATTGATCAGCCTCTCTGCTAATTTGGCTTACCCCGTTCGTGATGATATTCCTGTCATGCTAGAAAGCGAGGCGCGTGATATAACACTCGAAGAAAAAGAGCATTGGCAACGCAAATAATGCGTAATGAGATGGGCTTTTTTAACGGCTAGGTCTTAATGGTTTGTAGAGATGATGCAAGCGGTTGTGAAAGACCATAGTAAAAACTATTAAGCAACTACTGCAGCTTTAAAAAGTGGTAGCTATGCAGATGCGATCAAGAGATAACAGGAAATAACGATGAGTGAGTCTATTTTCAGTAAAATTATTGCCGGAACCATTCCTGCAGATAAAATCTATGAAGATGAATTCTGTATCGCCATAAACGATATTGCACCACAAGCGCCGGTGCATGTATTAATTATTCCTAAAAAGCCCATTGAAAAACTCGCTGATGCGCAAAAAGATGATCAAGCATTAATGGGTCACTTAATGTTAGTTGCCGGTCAGTTATCGCGTGAATTAGGTGTTGAAGAGGCGTTTCGTTTAATTGTTAATAATGGCGCTGGGGCAGGGCAGACGGTCTTTCATTTGCATTTGCACCTTGTTGCAGGTAAGCGTTTTGAAGAGCAAGCAATGGTTTAAATGCTAGTGAGTGAGCTGTTAATGGCTAAACAAGTAATGACTAAATAAGTAGCGGTTAAATCATTAATTGTTTAGTCATTACTCCTCTATCAATATAAGGCTTGATATTGAGTGAATGATCCTACCACTTCTCGTTTAGATAGCTCTGGTTTAAATTGCTCAAAGGAAAAGCCCTATATATTAGTTTTATCTGCTTATGATGCAGAAAGCCATAAGCGTTGGCACACAGGGCTAGTACGCACTTTTAATCAGTATCACTTTGAAGTCTTAACACTACCTGCGCGCTATTTTAATTGGCGAGTGCGTGGCAATGCCTTAACATGGGCGCTAACACATAATCAGGTTCTAGTGTCTCGCCAGTGGAGCGCTATTATTGCTACGTCTATGGTTGACTTGGCAACCCTCAAAGGGCTGGTACCTGAGTTGAGCCATGTGAAAACGCTACTCTATTTCCATGAGAATCAATTTGCATACCCGCTTAATTTTACGCATGGCAGTACGTCTAACTGTGATGGCACACCATCCAATAGCCGCCATTCTAATAGCCATAAGCCTCAATTAAAGCGGCAGTCTGTTGAGCCACAAATGGTGAGCTTGTATTCGGCATTGGCTGCTGATCATGTTGTATTCAATAGTGATTATAATTTCCACACTTTTATTAACGGCTTAAAAAAGCTACTTAAAAAACTGCCTGATCATGTGCCTGCAGGTATCCCTTCTATTATTTTAGAAAAAACAACAATATTGCCTGTTCCACTCGAAGACAGCTGTTTTGAATTAGCTCAACGGCGTAAGCTGAGTTATCAATCGTCTCAAAACTGTGGGAGTGAGACCTTAACAGTGATTTGGAATCATCGTTGGGAGTACGATAAAGGGCCAGAGTTTCTCTTGGCCATACTAGAGCGTCTTGCAGCTCTGGCTCCTCACAAGAATATGATATGGCATATTGTCGGGCAGCGTTTTCGGCAGGTGCCGCCAGCTTTTGAATTAATCAAAAAGATTTTAATGGATCAGGGCTGGCTGGGTGCTTGGGGGTACTTGCCCGTTGAGCAGTACCAGGCTGCGTTAGTTGAAAGTGACATTGTCTTATCGACTGCACTGCATGAGTTTCAAGGGTTAGCGGTTATGGATGCTGTTGCAGCGGGGTGTATCCCTGTGCTGCCAAATGAACTTGCATACCCCAATTTCTTTAATCAGGAATACTTATATGTTCATGGTAATGCTGAAAGTGCAAGTGATCTGCTGCTGAATGCCAATCTGTTGGATGCTGCGCCTTATTTTAAAAAAATACCCTCTTGGGCTAATTTGTATCATGAATATGATTCTATTCTGAAGCAATTAATGCCATCATAAGTCTTATCCGTACTTTGTATTAGGGTTTTTACAGCGTTTTACATTCTAATGTATTACTGTGATGCTCGATGTCTTATTAGTACTTTCTTCAGGTTTATGTTTTAAAAATAACTACCTTACTTTTTATAAATAGAGGAATTCAATGTGGAAGATCTACAGATAAATTTTGAAAATCAGTTTGAGCGTATTTGGGAGCTGGTGACAATTTATGGCGGTCGTATCGTTCTTGCGTTGCTGGTGCTGGTTATTGGTCTTTGGATTATTGGTCGGCTAAGTAATGTTGTACGTAACTATTCAACTAAGGGCTTGCCTGATGAAACATTGGCTAAGTTCCTCTCCAATATATTTGAAATTGTCTTAAAAGTACTACTGATCATCAGCGTTGCGTCCATGGTGGGTATTGAGACAACCTCATTTGTTGCAATCCTAGGTGCTGCGGGTCTTGCTGTGGGTTTAGCACTGCAGGGCAGTTTGTCGAACTTTGCAGGCGGCGTGATGATCCTTATCTTCCGCCCCTTTAAAGTGGGTGACTATGTTGAAGCGCAAGGTCTTGAAGGTATCGTAAAAGATATTGGTATTTTTGTAACGGTCTTTTCAACTTTTGATAAGCGAACAGTTATTATTCCAAATGGCCCACTTGCGAATGGAAATATTATTAACCACACCGCGAGCGAAGTGCGAGCTGTAGAAATTCCTATTGGTATCGCGTACTCAGACGATATTGCAAAAGGCAAAGCCGCTATGGAAGCAGTGCTAAAAAATGATAGCCGCATCCTGCAAGAAGAAGATAACGTTGTAGCGGTGGTTGATTTAGGTGAAAGCTCAGTTGATTTTATGGTTCGTGCTTTTGTTAAAACAGAAGACTACTGGTCGTTTTTCTTTGACGCACGTCCATTATTAAAAGGCGCTATTGAAGAAGCGGGTTTGACTATTCCATTCCCTCAGCGCGATGTACATGTTCAAAAAGATTCATAAGTAATACAGTTCAAATACAAAAGCCGTTGCAGGGTAACTTGCAGCGGCTTTTTTACGCCTGCTAGTAACTTCTTCTCTCTTTTTTCTCCTTTGATTTTAAAAACCTATCAGGTCAATTAGTTTTGTTTTTGTGCTTTGAATGAATAAATTCCTCTGTGATGTGTTTTGTATAGACCCCACTCTATGAGATGACTCTGATTGCGGTGTTGATGGCGTTGCTTGCAGTTGGCTCTCTAGGTCTAAATACAATATTGAGGAATAAAAGTATGAAGGTTAAATGTTTGACTCATGTAGTTGCACTTTCAATGGCTGCTTTGGCATTATCTGCCAATGCTGAAGTGCAACGCGTTAAGGTTTCAATAGAAAATGTCTCCCCTGATAGAGGTACGTTTCTCACGCCAATGTGGGTTGGACTTCATGATGGACAAGCGTTTGATACCTATGATGGCAATACTCCTGCCAGTAATGACCCGATTCAGGGCTCTAATGCCTTAGAAAGTTTATGTGAAGATGGTAGCACTGCTCAAATTTCTAGTGATTTTGAGCAGCTACAGCCTTTAGGTGCTCATGCAACAGTATTGGGCAGCGCGTTGACAGAAGGCCCAATTGATCCAGGCGAAATCACATCTCAAACCTTCTTGATAGATGCTAATGGTCCAAACAAGTACTTTAGCTATGCATCAATGATTATCCCTAGTAATGATTTCTGTATTGCAAATGGTAATCCCAGAGCGCATCGCATTTTTGATGAAAATGGCCAGTTTGTAGCGCAGAGTTTTTTTGTTGCAGGTAGTGAAGCGCTTGATGCGGGAACAGAGGTGAATGACGAGCTCCCTCAGAATACGGCATTTTTTGGTCAAAGCGCACCGAATACTGGTATTGATGAGAACGGTGTAATTGGGACAATTGGGTCTGATCTGGCCGAGGTGGGTTTTCAGGCACCAAATGACCGTAATGGCACCCCAAATATATTAGCAACTGCTCGATTTTCTGAGGCAAACTTCTTAGCCCCTGGTTATTCTTTTGTTAAATTTTCATTTAGTGCAGCGCCGGCAATTACAGAGACATTACATTTTAAAAGTGTTGTTAATAGCGCCCAAGAAGTTCCGCAAAATAGTTCTAAAGCGCAAGCTTTTGCCTGGCTTAAGTTGATTGATAATGGCGAAAAATTAAAGTTTAAAATGAAAGCGTTTGGCTTAAATAATGTAACGGCTGCGCACCTTCATATTGGTGAGCCAGGTGCAAATGGAGAGGTGGCGGTCAATTTATTGCAAGATGATGCACATAAAATACAATATGGCAATCGTTTGAAAAAGCTAGCCGTCACGTTCGATAGCGATGATTTGGTGGGTTCTTTTCAAGGCAAGCCGCTCGATGCATTAGTAGCAGAAATGACGGCAGGTAATGTCTATATTAATATTCATACTGATCAAGTGCCATCTGGTGAGATTCGTGGTCAAGTTTATTTGAAATAATCTGATCTCTTATCTTACAAAGGAATAGGCCTATATATGTTATAGGCCTATTTTAAGCATTTTATTATTGAGAGTATGAATTTGTATATTTTTTGATGTAATAAAAAGAGACTCTTTTGTGATTAAACGGCGGTATGATTTAGGTTAAAGTATGAATACACCATGTCTATCTACACATTGATATTCTACACTGAGTTGTAACGAGGTATTGCCTCAAGTAATTGAGGTTCTTAACAATATGATCTCAAAAATTAAGGGTAAGCTTGTTAAAAATCCGACGATTAATGAGTCGTTGCAAGGAGGCTATGCTCGACTGTGGCGCTATTGTTTAGCGCTTACAGGCAATCTGGACCAAGCTAATGACTTAGCACAGGCTGCAAGTGTGAGAGTTTTAGAGAAATCCCACCAGTTTGAAGCCGGCACACAATTTGATCGCTGGGTATTTCGTATTGCGCAGCGTATTTGGTTTAATGAATTGCGTTCAGAATCCATTCGGCGCGGTGGCGGCTTAAGCTCTATTGATAGCGAAGATTTATTTGATGCACAGCAGTCTCCTGATATTCAGTTATCTCATCGCCAAATGATAATGGCTGTAATCGCTTTACCTGAGGCGCAGCGTATCACAGTATATTTGGTTTATATTGAGGGTTATTCTTACCGAGAGGCCTCTGAATCATTGGGTATTCCAGTGGGCACTGTCATGAGTCGTCTATCTGTTGCAAGAAGTAAACTAAGCCAAGCGCTAAGCTAAAGATATGATCACGATAAAATAGATGATTCAGTTGATACATAATTCAGCAATATTAATGAGGTAATAGCTTTAATTGGTTGGAGTGCTCAAGGCTTCTTGTACAATTGATTATTCTGACGAGCTAAAAAATGATGCTATATGAAAAGCAAAATAAAATTTACAGATGAGCAGCTGACGGCTTACCTTGATGGTGAGTATGATTATGTTCCTAAAGACGAAGTTGAAAGTGCATTAAAATACGATGCGGATCTTCGTGCGCAGTTAGATCGTTTATCTTTTGATAGGGCAGCTTGTTCTAGTGCATTTGATAGTTTGCTTGAGACTTCTGCTGTTGGGTCTTCTCACGTTGAAAATAAGTCAGCCAAGACCAAGAAGAAATACTTTTTTCTATGGCAATCTGCTGCAGCGGTGTTGCTGGTTGGTATGGGGTGGTTTGGGAATCATACGCTATTAAAGGATGAAAATTTTTTAGATGATTGGAAAGCGTATGCGGCAGCCTATCAGGTCATGTATACGCAAGAAACACTCGCTTCGTTGGACTTTTCTGTTAGCCAAAAACGGGAAAGCCTTGAGCGGGTTAAAAAGCATATTCCATTGCAATATTCATTGGAGTCAGCTGGCACCGTTGACGGTCTAAGCTTTGAGCGAGCTCAAGTACTCGCATATAAACAATCTAAGGTTGTCCAATTTGCTTTTTTATTGGATGGCATAACACCAGTCGCATTGTGTGTAACAAAGCATCAGAGCAAAGTAAAAGACAATGATAATTTCAATTTGGAAATAAGAGAGGGCATGAGTTCTGCGACATGGGTAACAGGGGGATATGAGTTTCTATTGATTGGTGGGAGTGACGATGCTTTTATTCAGCAAGCTGCCAATCAATTGAAGAATGCGTTTAAATTACAGTCCTAAGTCTGAGTTAGTACATCTAAAACTGAATAAACGTGGTATGCAAGGGTGGCCGCAGTCCAGTTGCAGCCGCCTAGCAATTGTTCCAGTGCAAATCATTTGCGGTGTCCTATGGCCTTATCATCCTGATATTCCTAGCCGTCATCCACTTCCCTACGCTCCTGCGTTAGCATCCTGCTGTTGTTTCCTCTTCGTCCTGACCATCATCCGTGTTGGTGGAGTCATTATGCTCTTGCGAAGAGGGGGAGAATAGCCTCCATCCTGCACTGGCTTTGTAGGAAATTGACCATGCTGAATGTAAAACACTGTTAAATGGCCTCTGTAGCATACTTTAAGAGCTCATTGATTACTTTGAGATCAGCTTGCTTGGTGTGGGTTAACCTGTTTTAGTCAGAATAAGTGGCTGCAAGAAGAGATGTTGTGTGTCGCGGATTCAACTTATAAATGCAACTCACAGTAAAATTCAAAAAAGCGCTATGAAGGGTACGCACCCTAAATACTTATCGAACAAAAGTCCTTCATAGATGGTTGCGCCCCTCGGAGGGGAGACTTTTCAAATTGGAGTGTGTCCCCTTAAATATTTAATGATTAACTATTTCCAATTTCCTCATCTATAAGGACTGCAAATATGTTTATTTTTCATACTTGCAGTTATTCACCGCAGCTTTCTGTTGTTTGGCGCTTGGAACTGGTATATGGGTAAACCCTATCGTAGACTGGCTAACAATCTGATATTGATTAATACCCAAGATAGTCGCACATCACGCTAATCGAATGATAGCTACGCGTATCGCCCAGTAAGACTGATAAGCACTACTTACCTTGCCAAATCCAAATAGACACTCTAAAGGCCTCTTGCGCCACACCTTGATATTACTCATGTCGTTCTTTATCGGGCCGGCACTCTATTTATTCATGGCGCAGATTATCGGCTACTTTACCGTTGATGATTTCCAGTTTGATAACCTTAACCATATAAAATATCTGTTACTCAACATATGGTTGCCTTGGGTATTTTTATCGCCGGTCATACTGTTTCTGTCTCTTAGATTATCAATCACTCCAAACAATTGGCCTAGGCAAACTGCGCTACATTTACTATTGCTGATTCTTGTATCACTAATGCATGCAACTTTAGCAGGTGTGTACTTTTATATTTTTGATATCACAAGTGATACAGCCGATCCCCTATTACTAAGGCAACATATCGGCAAACAGTTTTTCAACGACACCTTCTTCTTATTAAATGCCATCATCTACATAATTTTTATCACCAGCTTTAATGTGAAAAATTTTTATCAGCTTGCTCTGGACAATCAACAAGAGGCTGCCGAGTTATCTAGACAGTTATCGGATGCCAAGCTGCATGCCTTAAGAATGCAAGTGAATCCGCACTTCCTATTTAATACACTCAATAGCATTTCTGTATTGGTTTTAAAAGAGGAAAACCAAAAAGCTAGGGAGATGATCGGCCATTTAAGCCGCTTTTTTAGGTACACCCTGACCGAGCCGGAGCAACAATGGGTTCCGCTAGAGTATGAGCTCAATATGTTAGATGGCTACCTGATGATCGAGAGTATTCGCTTTAGTGATAAGCTGAAAGTCGAAAAGCACTACGACCCTGCGGCTATGAAAACTCCTGTCCCCGCGCTTATTCTGCAACCCATCGTTGAGAACGCACTTAAACATGGACTAGAAGCTCTGGAGAATACAGTTGGACTATTGTCTATTCACTCTCAAATTTCACAAGGTACTCTAATCATCACAATTGGTGACAATGGCGTCGGGTTTTATGAGGAGCAACAACTCGAGCTTGGCGTAGGGTTGAGCAATGTTAAAAAGCGCTTACAGCAAACGTATCGTGATGCCTATGATTTCCGCATCGATAATAAAGCCCAGGGTGTCGAAGTGATACTCGAGTTACCCATGCAGCCACATAAGCCACTCAACAATGAGTAGTTCACTGACTAAACTGCGCGTCTTGGTGGTAGATGACGAGCCGCTTGCGCGCGAGGGTGTTCGCCTATTACTAGCTAAAGAAGCAGGCATAGAGGTCATCGGCGAATGCAGTACGGGTAAGCAAGCGATCAAAGCTATCGAGTCCGAAAAGCCCGATCTCGTCTTTCTCGACATTAAAATGCCTAATATTTCTGGGTTCGATGTAATTGAAGCTATAGATAGCGAAAATATGCCGCTGATGGTTTTTCTAACCGCTTATGGTGAATATGCCATAAACGCCTTTAAAGTTGAGGCAATAGACTACCTTTTAAAACCGGTTGACGATCAGGAGTTATCAAACTCACTCGCTCGAGCCAGAACAGCTATTCGCCAAAAGCAGCTAGCATTTCACGCGGAACAATTACAACAGCTCAGTCATAGTCACTCGAGCCACGAGAAAACACCTGCGGCAACGTTTATCTCTCGACTTAATGGAAAAATCTTTCTAGTCAGCGCTCGTGAGGTTCACTGCGTGCAAGCCGATGGAGACTATGTAACACTTTTCACATGTGACAAGCAGTACCTAGTGAGAGAAACAATGAAGAATGTCGAGGCTAAACTAGATACCCAACACTACCTAAGAATTCATCGCTCCGTCATCGTAAAACTCAGTGAAATAAGCCATTTAACCACTGACGATAACGGCGAGTATCATACCGCTTTAAGATCAGGGCAAGTCTTTAAGGTGAGTAGAACCTATCGCGATCGGCTATTAGCGAAGCTTGGTGCAATCTAAGCACGACCCTTAAAATGTAATAGCCAACCACCTCATATTTCTGCAGTTAATCGCCAGCTACCGGTCAACCACCGATACCCCTTTGAGGTCGCATGCGCCTCTCGCTACATTGACACTCCGCTTTAGCTTTTAACCACACTGACAACGCAGAGGGTCAATATGTTTTACTCCGGAATTACGGCAATAACACTGGCGAATACGGCAGCCGCCTATGCGACAGCCTTTATATTATGCAGCATCATTGCACTGCCTAGCATCGCACAAGAAAACACTGATGCACCAGATCGACAAATCACAATACCCGACAATTTTGACCACTGGATTCATATCGGCACATCAAACGGTATGACCTATGCCGATAACTTTAAGATGGGTAGCGAGGTATCAGCTGATTCCAATAAAAATGATTCTGTGCAAGGGTGTCAACATAAGCCCGGTATGTTTAAAAATGTGTATATAAAACCACAGGCCTATGAGCACTATAAGCTTACTGGGCAATTCCCAGAGAAAACAATGTTTATTGCCACAGTTTATCAATTCGAATATGAAAGTGAGATGTCCAATAGCGGCATCTATCAAACTGAACAGGTTTGGGGGGAGGCTGCGATAAAAGACAGCGAAGCATTTGAAGAAACATGGGCTTATACCATTTTCGAAAAAGGCAAAACCACTGCAAAGGCATTTTCTAAGGAAAGCGGTTGCTATGATTGCCACGACAAAAATGCAGCTGATGACAATGTGTTTGTCCAGTTTTACCCGCGATTAAAGCAGTACAGTAAGGTGAAATTTTAAGGTACCTTTAGGGAATCGAATCATATGTCTTATTGGTTGGGCGTCACTAATCAAACATTGAATTAAATATGTAGGTAAGTACGCTAATTTTCTCAGACACGTTGCGGCATATTGGCTTACTGAGGGCTTCTGAATCATTAAGCTTGTTGTAAAGTTTGTTAAACATTAACCGAATTAGCTTGTTCAATCAAAGGACTTCACCTTGGTCTTTGGTGCTGGGTGAGTACTGTATCGGTGGTTTTATAGTAGGGCTATTTTGACAGATATGCCTAAGAGTGCGAGCTTGGAATGCATAGGTTCCAACTTGGTTTGTTGCGAGGTGTTGTAGTAAAGCTGTTTTGCATTCTGCCATGGGAGTTACGCACCACGGCAAAAATTGTAGGGAGATACTATTCTTGACCTATTAATTGATAAAGGAAAAATAGCTAAATATGGCGGTGAGGGAGGGATTCGAACCCTCGAGGCCTTGCGACCTACACACTTTCCAGGCGTGCTCCTTCGACCACTCGGACACCTCACCTAATCCTAATGTTGGCATTGCAGTATTGATACTGGCTTTGCACCAAACAAGGCGCGCAACTTTACCTAAGTCGTCATATAAAGGCAACATTCAATTTACGCTTTTACGACCTGTAAGGTTAAGTAAGGTGATATTCACTATACTTTGGAATAGCCTTTGTGAGTGGGTGTGGTGGCGGGTTGCGTATTTTAAAGGGAGCGATCACTCTAGAGGTAGGCACTAGAGCTGAATTATGCTTGTACAATCAACACCATATAGACAATTAGGCATAAAAGGCGTTTAATGTCTGACAAAACTAATTGTACCTTCATTCATATGGATGGCTTGATTACTTTAGGTTTGAGTGGCTTGCGGTGTCAGTTGCAAGCTTGCTAGATAACATGACCTGAATGCATTTAAGTACTCTAACTGTCATTTGCACGGCTTAAATCGCTAACCCAATATAATAAAGAGTGTGCTTATGAGCGACGCCTCAGCAGACGCTTCGACGCCTCATGTTTTAGAGGCATCTGCTCAACAACATAATATTCGCGCCTTAATCTGTTTTGCAGCAGCAGCCACTGCGTTGACCCACATTAAATGGTCTGCGATTGACTGGGTACTGCTGGGTGTAGCGAGCTTGATGTTTGCCTACACCATGCTTAGCTACTTGCTCGTCAAGCGCCAAGCAATGAGCCAGTATCGCTTATTTGACCGCTTTGTGAGTATTGATGCGGCAATGATTGGGATGATCATGAGCTTTTGCCATTTCCCTGTTTTGCCAACTATCATGTTTTTCTTGGCTTTGCAGTTTAATAGTTTGATTCATGGTGGTATGCGTAAGTGGTTGTTGGATATGGGATTTGTTGCGGCTGGTGTTGCCATCAGCTTGCTCATTCGCGAACCAGAATGGCATTACCCGAGCTACATGAATGCAGCCAGCATCGGTGTAGTCTCCATCATTGCTTATTTTGGGTTTTATGCGGTTTATTTACACTCTAAACTTGCCAAGCTGAATGAGCAGGTTCAGCAGTTATCAAGTGAGCATACGCTCTATAAACTTAAAACATATAAGCTCGCGCGGTATCTTCCACCAACGGTTTGGAAGGCCATTAGTGAAGATAAAGAACAATCCTTAACGACCGAAAGAAAGCGCGTAACGGTCTTTTTCTCTGATATTCAAGGTTTTAGTACACTTGCTGAAGAGCTAGAAGCTGAGACGTTAACAGAGCTGCTCAATTCATACCTTACCGAAATGGCACGGATTGCTGCCAAGCACAAAGGCACCATCGATAAGTTTATGGGTGATGCCGTCATGGTCATCTTTGGCGATGCGCAAAGTGAAGGCATGAAAATGGACGCGTTGCGCTGTGTTTCAATGGCAATTGAAATGCGCAAAAAAATGCAAGAGCTGCAAACGCGCTGGTATAACCAAGGTATTAAAAAGCCCATGCTTATTCGAATGGGTATTAATACGGGGTATTGTACGGTAGGTTCTTTTGGTACAAGCCACTACATGGACTACACCGTATTAGGGACGCATGCCAATATTGCTTCGCGTCTCGAAAGTGCTGCAAAGCCTGGTCAAATCCTCATCTCTCATCAGACATGGTCTTTGGTTAAGGATGTTGTTATGTGTAAGGATAAAGGTGAGATCACCGTTAAAGGCCTTACGCACCCCGTGCGAGTCTACCAAGTAGGTGATTTTCGGCGCGATCTTGGAAAGGGTAAAACGTGGTTCGAAGAGAGTATGGCAGGCTTTTCAATGCATATGGATTTAGAGAAAATTCGCAATTATGACAAAGATCGTGTTGTTGAATTGCTTAATAGTGCTGCTGAGCGTCTCCAAAATAAAAATATACGTATTAATAAATAGCCCACTTACAGATCCTAGCTATTGTGATGCTAGCGGAGCTGAATGAACGTAGCTGAGTGGAACGTATACTTAGCCTGGGATAACCTCTTTGGGTAAGTTGCCTAGCTTTTCAGATAGTCTCTTGGCATGGAATCGGCCTTGGGCCAGAGATAGCTTTGAGTGAACAGCAAAAGATAAGACGCAATTCAAGTTTAAGATATCTGTTTTTAAAAAGAAAAAGTGCGTGTTTTCTGTTTCAACTGTCGCAATGTTTAATGTATTCCCTTTTTGTATCTCTGCACAGGCTTTGCTGAGTGAAAAAAGTGTGCTCGACATAGCCGACATTTTTGTTTCTTCCAAGTCAAATGCATCAGTTCTTTCTGAGTGAATATGAAAGCCGTCTGTAGTACATAGGCTAATCATGAGTATTTCGCTATTACTTTTAAATTCGTCTTTGATGGCGGCTTGCAGTGCGCCTTTCAATTTCTCTTTGATTTCTTGCTGGTTCATGCTTCTCTTACACCTAAAGTATTGATTGTATTGAGAATAAGCCGTGATGAGTCTTTACTACGCGGATCAACTGGGAATACAGGTACATTCATTTTATGGCTAGACATAAGGCTTTGTAGCGTATCAAAGGCTTTAATAAGATTTTTTTGATCTATGTTTTCACTGTGAGTCAACCCTACTAGGCAAGCTACATTCTTATCTTTAGTCAAGAAGAATGCCAAGAACTCTTTTAGTTCTTCGTAGTGTGCTTGGGGATCATACTTGACTAAAAAAACTAAGCCCCATAAGCCTTTGCTGACTGTATCCCAAATGAAAGAGAAGCGTGACTGCCCCGGAACCCCATACAAGCCAACGGCTAAATCTTCTTCAAGATTAATACGGCCATAATCAATGCCAACAGTCGTAAATTCTTTACCAATATCTTGGCTGGCCTTGGCTTCGGTTTGCAATGGATCTATTTGGCTGAGCGTTTTAATCAGCGTAGTCTTGCCGGCTCCGACTTGCCCAACAATGGCAAGTTTCAAGTATTGTTCATTCATGATATGCGAGACAGGAAGGATTTAAGTTTATTGTATGCAGAGTGCATGCTAAGTTGTGGTTGGGCTGATTTTTTTCCCGTAGTCTTTTTACCATAATTTAACAGCCCCTTATTATTTAAAATGCCGAGTTCTTCGTCTATTTTTTTACTGTCAATACCGCTGCACTGCACTAATAAATCTTGGTAGCCCATTGGGCCACGCATAAGATAGCCGCAAATCTCAATGATCTCATTGCATGGAGTGATACTGGCAAAATTAGGCCATGCTTTCATGCTGATTTCATATTCTTTAAATGTTTGAGTTGAGTGCTCGCCATGAGAATGATCATTGTCAAACATTGGGTGCTGAAAAAATATTTTCATTAACGCTATTTTTTCAGGTGGCAGCCTGACCAATATTGGTCGGTAACGATAAAACAGTTTGAGTACGTTTGGGTCTTTATTGACCGAAGCGACCAATCTCATATCCCAATGTGTAAAGAAAAAATTGCTAGTCTTTGTGTCAAGTATCACTTGAATGTTTTTATGCCGAGTATCTGCTTTTATCTTTTGATATAACAGTTCAACACCATCATGATTACCTTCAATAATTTGAAGATAATACCCTTCTCGGTAGCTTATGAATCCCGTTACGCCTAATTTTCTATTTTTAATGCGTGAGGCTTTTACAATGAGACTGAGATTACTGGGTATCATTGATTTAGATTCGACTATAGCCTCACTAATATAAGCGAAACATCTCATAACTACCTCTGTAAATTAAATTGAAAAAATCCTTCGTCTAATGATTTTGACTATTGATTGAGAGAATATCCAAGGGTTTTTTACTTTTTTTAGTAAGCAAGCTACCCTTGTGATATTACTGATCGATAATTTATGTATTTGGAGTGTGTTTAGTTTTTTCGGTGTTGCTTTTATCTGAGTGATTTATAGCTCAAGATTATTTTCGATTGTTCTAGCTGTGTGGCGTGCTAATGCTAAGTTTGAGCGCTCTTTATCTAGAACTAAGTACATGAATAAGCCTTGATGTTTAGAAGCAGGGCGGATAATGTGCAATTGGTCTGAAAGTGTAATTAGAATATCTTCAATTTCACCGTCAATACCCAGTGACTTCATGGTTTTCATTTTTGCCTTTACCACTTCAGAGTTTCCAGCGGCGGCTAATTCTAAATCTAGTCCGCCGCCTTCCTTTCCTAAAACCATTCCTGAAGTGTAATCAACAATGCAGCAGCCTTTAGCGCCGTCTATGCTCATTAGTTTTCCCATGCTATCAGCGATACTCGTCATATTATGACTCCTCTGTATGATTACAGATAATTTGATGAATAAATTTCTTGTGTGTTAGATTGATTTGTGGTGCATGTTCTTTAATGTTAGGTTGTTTTCTGTGGTAATGCATTTTTACGCTTAGTTGTTAGATGACAGGCTTTTATAGGGAGTGAGCGGTCTGTCGTTTGTTGGTTTTTGAGCTTATTTGTTATGGGTTTTTCATTCTATTGCAGTATAGATGTAATCTACAAAAAGAAAGCTTTTGTCACATTTTTTTAATTTTATTTTTATGTTTTTTGATTTCAAATAAATAAATTTTATATTCTTTTTGATCATAATTCCAAATTGTCATAAGGATTTCATGATGATGCTTTTTGTGCTTGGAATGTCTTTTTAATGTTTGATGACACCATAATGTTCCTTTTGGTGCCACATACACTTCATTGTCTCGGGGCGATAAGCCCTTCCATTTGGATAACTTGTAAAATATGTAAAAGGTTTGATGAAAACCCTCATTTCATTTGAGAAATGAGCGAAAGGGTAATAGGCTGATATTGTTTTATATGTATAGGTTTTTTTAAGAATTTTTTATTGTAAATTGCTATTTTTATTTTTCAAACGTTCTTATCTTAAGATGCCCCTTTTGGGAATGTTGTACGATTTTTTCTGCTGATCGAGATTTCTATGGAAAGTTCTATTAAAAAAATAAAGTTGCATTGCATAGTGCTGATTGCGTTTTTTGCCCTATTTTTTCCTTCGTCAGCGTTGGGGCAGAATTTTTCTGATTTTTTTACCGTGACGCCAATCGTTATTAGCGAAGACAGTACATATAATCTTAGTGATTCGGTATTACCTGGCCCAGCCTTCACTGATGGAGGCCTTTTGCCTGATATGATAGGTTCGGATGTTGCCTATCAAAATAGCTTATATGGCACAACCTCCTTTGATTTTTCTGCTCTTTCTGCTGCCCCTACTAGCGCAGAGATCATTATATTGGGCTCGCAAACAGCGGGCTCGTCCAATAATGAAGAAAATACTTATCTAGGTTCAATTAAGGTCAATCTAGAAAATGGCACATATAGCGGTCAGCTTATTTACTTTGATAATATAGATGACCCGTTGTTTAGCTGGGTGGAGCAATCGTTAGGGCTGCCAGCCTCTAGTGCAGAGATAAAAGCAGGTATTGTCGATGCGGGCTTAATTGATGTGACCGTATCGTCTATTGGTAATATGTTGACCATTACGCATACGGGTTCTAATACGGGGACAGACAATGACACTGGCCCTGATCAGCTCGCATTTTTAATTAAATACGAAAACTATCTTCAGGACTCGCTGACGTTAAATGGTGTGACGTCTACTACATT
>CALIUX010000189.1 GCA_938048505.1 uncultured Pseudomonadales bacterium | reverse complement strand
CTTCTTCAGTTCGTCATACACAACATTGGCAATAATACCGGGGCATTCATATACAAAGTCAGCACGGTGATATTCAAAAGAGACAACATCCACAAACCGAGATTCTGGATCAGCCCCATGACGTGTTTGAGTTGGGATAGGTCGAATACCCGCGGGCACAGTCAACGGGTCTACTTTTAAGACGTGCTGGCCAGGCTTAACGCCATATAAACTGTATTGACCATTTTCATCAGTTACAACATAGGTACCATCTTCTAGGTAAATACGCACACCACCAATGGGCCATTCACCCCTTGCTTGAATACCATCACATGTTGCATCAACAAAGACTTTACCAAACAAGATTGTACGATCAGAAAGCAGACCTTCTCGCTTGAGCTTAAGCCGTGCATTAGCAGTCTCAGACCGTACTTCTGCATCGCTCTGTGGGTTGGTGCCTATCGCAAATGCTGTATTTAAGCCATCCGAATCCACCGCACCTGCTGTGGCTTTTAAAATGTAACTAATTTCAATATCACTACCAGGTGGCAGCTCATCCAGATGAAAAATCAACTGGCTTTGCGCGTTGCGCTCGGGTGTAATCACCTGCCCACTTTGGGTGGCCGTACCTGATTCAAAACGATAGCCAAAAGGCGGAGTATCAATAACACGGGTATTAATAGTCGATAAGTCACCTACATTACGCACATTGATGACGTATTTAACGCGATCACCCAAATCAATCTCGTAAAAACTCAAACGTTCAGAGCCAACCAATATCGACTTATCAAGCACTAACTTTGGCCCGTCTTTTTCGCCTGGCAACTGTGTGGCATCCATTGGGATATCAACCACTAAAGGTGGATCTCCCTCCATTAAGGTAAATACACCGGCGTCGGGCGTAGTGCCCTCAAAGCCATTTCGACCGTAAGAGGCTTCACTCACATTAAAATCATTCGGCAAATCATCGATAGCAACGCGTGAGGGCGCCGCAAAGCCTTCTGGGGCTTGAATATCAAGGTAGTAGTTACCCGGAAACACGCGAGGGTATTGATAGCGGCCATCAATACCCGTGATCTGCGGTTCTAAAAGCGTTTCACCGCCCGTATCAGGATTGCGTGCTCTTTCGCCCGTTGCCACATCAATGATACTCACCGTTGCGCCACTAATGGGTTCACCTGTTACGGCATCAAAGACAACACCCAAAGGGTCCACTACAGCCGCATCGAGTAATAATGCCTCGGTGCCTGGATCAAGGATTTCAATACGTAGATTATCGTTATTGGTACTCAATAATGTACAAGCCTGCTCTGCAGCAGGATTGGTGTAATCGGGAACAAGGTTTTCAGTCGTACAAATTGTGCCATTTCCGGCGGTTGTTTCCGATAACGCAATGGGGCGTAAACTACGAAATACGCCCGAGTTAGGGCCTGTTTCTAGCATTAAAACAATCAGAGAATCTTCTGTCTCTAGCGAACTCAGGGCAACACGAATCGCTCGAGTTTGGCCATCGGGGGCATATGACAAGGTATTGAGGCTTGTCGAGCGCACCTCAATATACACACCGTGCTTGATCAGGTTGTAATTAGGACTGGAATCTAAGCGGTAAACGCCAACATCATTAAAATCGCCATCTTCAGAAAAGTTCGGGGGCGTACCTGCAACTTGCAAGGCATTTGTTGGCTCTAAAAAGCGAATTTGCGCGGTAACAGGATTGCCTTCGCTGTCTTCAGCCAAAATATCATTACAGACTTCTTCCGTTGTGAAATCAGCAACACTGTCATTATCGAGGTCCATCGTTGCCGTATTAAGAACACGCGTACCCTGCGTAACAAAGTCATTCACACGCAATGAAAAACGAAAGCGGCCTTCTTGCGCAGGAGACAATGCATTTTCCTGCAAAAACAACCCTATTTGCGCAACCGTTGTTGTGCCATCCCAGTCACTGTAAGGCAACCACTCGGCTGAGCCTAACTTCTCTGCAAGTTGTACAACAGGTATTGATGTTGCGGGTGAAAACTCAAACGTTTGCTCTGGGATTAAATATGTATTAGCCGGAATAACATCAGCCAATACGAACCCACTTATTGTATCGCCGCCAATAGCAAAATCACGCGGCTCGGCCATAAGCGTGCTCGCATTGGTCACACTCAATGTATATTGAATATCACCGCCAGCAGGCACTGGCGTGGCGCACTCAGGAAAGTTGGTTTTAGATAATCTAAAAACAGCGTTGCTCGCAATGGTAACGCTGTCTGTATTGGTTGCTGAAATAGCCGTATCCTGAGAAGACGTAGCCGTTAAAGTGAGCTGCGCTTGCGCGCCATCTGCAATGGGTAGCGCAGCAGATTGGCCACTAATCACCAAGTTTAGCTGCTCACCAGGCATCACTGGAGGTGTAACCGTTAGAGCGACTTCGCCAGCATCACGCAAGCCATTATTATTGGCATCAAGGTAAACGCCCAAGTTACTGAGTTGGAAATCATCGCCACTCACATTTGCAAGAGTCAGCGTATAAGAATCAATGCTATTGCCTGTATTTCTCAGCACATGCGCAAGATTAAATGTTGTTGCGGGGCGAGCAAATACGGCTTGGTCGGATTCGAGTACTAGGGCCGGAACCGCGGCGACTCGAAATGTCGAAATATTAGAGGTAATACTATTTTCTGTGCCATCGGTGCTGTCGATATACGACACGCTGGCTTGGTTTTCAATAAGAGTACCCGCTTCGGGCATTGCTGCAGACACAACGACAGACAGCGACCAAAAGCACAAAAGCATAAGCCCTAATAGGCTAATGCTGCGCTGTCGCAACGTCGTTAATGGGTCAGACTGCAGGCTCATCATAAGAAATTTAACATCTCCATTTAAAGTCTTGGCCCGGACTTGTTCTGCAAGAAAGGGCCAAGGTCATGAAAGCGTTTTAAGAACTTTCTGCTGATGCTCCTGCAAATATAAGCCTGAGCATCAGTAGTGATTTAAATGCGCCGCTTGAATAAAACGGCGTGGGGAACTTAGTTCGTATTATCAACTTGGATGCGGAAGCGCACAGTGACGATTTCACCACCCAATAACGTACCTCCTAAAACACCATCCGGTGCGGGGTTAGCGCCATCAGCATGGCCAACGTAGAAAATAACGTTACCGCCACTTTCACTTGCATCGTGAGTACTTGCGCACCCTGCTTCGTCATCAACCGCTTCTGTATGAAGACAGTAATCGCCCGCAGCACTTGTACAAGCGGTACTTAAGTCTGTTGCGGCCGTACCAGCATCCGCATTACATGACTCCAACGAACCAACTTCATAGATACTAAAAGCACCTGGCTCGGCATCAATCACGCGCACATTGCGTGCAGCATTAGAGCTTTGGTTTTCAACAACCATGTTCCAGATAACACACTCGCCGGGTGCGGTAGCAGTTGCTGCATTTTCAGTAAAGGCTTCGTCTGGCGTACCATCACATGCCGCATCACGCGCAACAGTTTTAACAATACGTAACTGCACTCTCACAACTGTCGTTAAGTTATCGAGCGTAGCCGTATCATCATCAACACCCACATCCCATGTTGCAGTCAGCGTAGTTGTATTGGTCACACCACTAGCGGCACTGGTTTGGGCGCTCACGGTGGCAACAACATTCACTTGATCACCAGGATTCAGTGTGATTTCGCCTGTAGCACTATTGTAGTTACCAGTAGGTGTGCCTGGTGCATCGCCAACTAAACAGATATTGGCAGAGGTACCGGTAATCGCTGCTAATGGCGTATCGACCACACCATCACAATCGGTATCAACACGAAGAACCGTTGGATCAAAGTCAGCAGGCTCTGTGGCAGGGTCACCATCTCGGCTATCCCCAACAGACAACACAACGGATTCTGTTGTATTACCTTCGTTTGCGAGGGTATGGGTATACGTTATTGTACCGCCGGGCTCAACCTGCCCCGTTTGAGGTGCGCTCACAGTGATATTCTCCACCTCATCTACGTCAACCGTATCTAAGATCACATCACTTGCGCCGGAGTTATTGCCTACAATTCTGAAAATGAAGGGGTAATCACCGTCTCCATCCGCATTGCCATCCAACAGTTCAGTTGCTGCATTGCCATCAGCATCAGATAAGAAGTCGGCTTGTGCCAAAGAAGCATCGGCAGGAATGGTCACAGTCGCTCGAACTTGAATAGTACCGCCCGCAGGGATTGTATCGGTTGAGGTAATAACCGTTCCGTCTGCGGTGGTAGTACTTGGGTCATTATCTTCGAATGTCACGCTCCAACCTGGAGGAATAGCGCCTAATACACCTGCGGCAAAACCTGCACTGCCTTGCGCACCACCAGTCCAACTCGATCCGGCGGTTAAGGCGTAAGATTCACCGGCGCCGCCATCATTGCGGATAAACAAATCAAAGCTAACCGTATTGCCCAATGCACCCACTTGATTCACAACCGACGTGGTTGCAACAAATGCTTCGGTGTCTCCTGTCAGCGCACTGTTATTGGTGTTAGCCAAATCAACAGCCGATGTTTCGATGCTAGCAAGACGCTCTAAAGCATAATCTAGGATTGTGCCATCAGTTTGTGACTGCACTTCCATCGACCCACAATACTCACCCGCACCGTTCACACCTGAAGGTAATTGAACGCGAACCTGAATCGTTGTGCTCGCACCTGCCGCAACGGTGACCTGATCACCAGACAGAGGAACACCCGCAGTATTGGTAAATGACACTGACGAACCCGGTGGAAATTGTGAACCAGCCGTACCATCACACGCTGCACCACCGAACCCAGCTAACGCTGCAGGGAAAGGGAAACCCGTCGCTGTATTCCACGCGGCACCACCATCATTGATAAAGTTCAGGTCATACGTTTCCGTAATATTACCGGTGTTAGTCACCACATTATTAAAGATCACGGTACCGGCTTCTGGCGAAGCGTTGACGGTCTGCACATCATCGTCAACAGCATCATCATCTAAACCATCATTAACGATGGCAACCGGATCACCATCACCCGCCGTATCATCAAGCGTGACACCAATGACGGGTTGAGTCGTAACAGGAATATCCCCTGTACTGTTAGTCTCCCCCGTACCACTTGAGTTACCATCACCGTTCAAGTCACCTGAGTAGTGCGCCGTATTGATAATCTGCGTACCAGATGCCAACGAGGCTGGGTAAGTCACCGAGTATTTTAATGTAATGGTGCTGTTTGCTAAGACTTCATGATCATAAACAAATACACCTTGTTTATTGACTGCATCTGTTACACCGTCGCGGTCAAGATCTAACCCTAAATCAACTTCTGTTGCATCGGTGCTATCACCATCACCGTTCAAATCGACAGGGTTAACGTTAGCCGCCACAGCGCCATCAAGCGCAACTTCTGTTAAGTCTAATGCTGTGGTTTGAAGGAAATCATCACCTGTTGCAGAAGGCGTATTGTTGAAAAGTACCGAGCTGGCAACAAGTGTTGTGCCTGCTGGAATACCATCAAATAGGAATACTTCGTTTGCTGTTGCAGCACCGGTATTTTGTAGCGTTACGGTATAGTCAATTTGACCGTCCGTTGTTGCTGTTGCAGGTGTGTGCACTGCCGATTTTGAAATCTGAAGTGCTGCATCAGATGTTACTGTGACACGGCCATTGTTTGTGCCATCTAGTGCATCAAGACCGTTAGCACCGCCACCAATAGAGCCATCTCCATCAGTGAAGTCACCCACGCTATTCGCTTGAGGAGTACCGGCATTACCGCCCTCGGCTTCGGCCGTCACGGTATATTCAAGTGTTTCGCCGTTCGCAATGCCACTTGCAGGAACTTGAGCGGCAATAACCAGACAAGCCTGCTGCCCTTGAGGAACGGTAACCGTAACGCCATCAACACCCGCTGTGGTCGTGTTGTCGAGTAATACCTCACCCGTATCAACCTGACCATTGGTACCCGAACAGTCATTTGACACAACCGTACCACCACTGGCGGTAGCGCTACCGTCTAAAAAGACTTGCAGGTTAGTAAAGTCTGAGTCGTCCGTAGAGCCCGCCGCGTTTTGCGCAATCGAGACATGGAATACATCACTGCCATTACCGTTATTGGTAATGGTGTGTGTGAAATAAACCGTCTGAGCAAGACCGGCTGTCTTCGTGAGATCATCATCACCCAACGTAGCGCCGTATACTTGCGCTACAAGAACCGTTGCCGGTGCCGATGTCGCGTTAAACGGGTTACCCGCCGAATCTTCATATTCGACTAAGGCCTGGTTTTCTATGGGTGTGCCCGCAGGCGCTACAGCTGCCTGCACGCCACTAAACCAACTGGCAGCACCCAGCAGCCCTATTGGCACTGCCAATAGCGGGCTACGCCGGCTGAATTTTACGTTTGGCAATTTCATGTTTATGCTCTCCGAACGACAAAGAATATTGATAGGTAAAGCTTTTTTATATATTTTTGAAATAAAAAAGACACACGATAAAGGTAGACCGGATACTCAGTGCAAAACGCCCTGAGTGAACGGCCGGTAAAATTAAACGATAAACGACACGCACATTTATCTATAGAACCTGCACCCTGTAGCGATACGACTGCTTTTTGTTGCTTTTCAATTTAGACGTGCTCATCCAACGCACATGGGTATATTCAGACTCGGGCACTACAACCTTCTTAATTTTGCCTTTATCATCAGTTACCTCTCTCATAACAGGCTCCGCCTGAAAGGTTTTGCCGCCATCAATACTGACCACCAATTTATGCTTTACTTTGGTTTTTGCAGAGCCCGCCACATACTGCGTATTCTTAGGAACTGGCCCATTTGTGATGACTTTTTTGAGTGATTTTTCACCCGTATTATTATGGGTAATGAGGTATTCAATGATTTGGCCCGGCTCAGCAACACTGGTTGCCTTCAGACTCTCTTTACCCTTTTTATCCGAGACGACTAAATAAGCATCCATTTTTGTTTTAAGTGCACCGTCAGCTAAGGCAAACGAAGGCAAACCCAAACAGAATAGACCCAAAGCGACTAAAGCGAACTTTCTCATCATTACAACCAACCCCAAACGATTAAAAAAAATTACGGTTACTGACGAATAACCTATGCACGACGTCAACATATAGGCTACCCCCATGATGTAAGGATAGAACAAAATGCTCTGAATGCTTGCATTCTTCAACTTAGATTGATCTTAAGAGCGTACAAAACGTCATATTCAGCCAAAGCAAAAAGGAAGATATTTCCAAAAAAAAATAAAACACATAAAAAACAATAGCTTACAGAAAGTATAAATAATTTTATCGGCTCTTTAAGAACAACCACAAAGCAAAAAAACATTGTAAAAACAATGTAAAAGCTTCATATAAGAGTGAAGCAGCGCCCCTTTTGCACGTTGACAATACAGGCTCAAGAAATATAGTCGTACGGTCAATAAGCCACACACTGGGGCAAATAAAGTACTCATGTGAGGGCCATATTCAGGAGGTATGCCTCAACTGCCCCACAAAAGACTGAGAGAGGAACCCTTCCCGCCCAATTAATGTCTTAGTATTTATGTAAATAGGCAGAGATTGCTGAAAGCAAAGACTAGCAACCTTCTAAGACAACCCTCCTAAATAGCCACTTAGGCTGCATCGACATAGAGGAATAGACCCAACATGCTAAAAACAATGAAAGAAGCCCTGACAATAAAGCGTTTTTCGCACCGATTAATGCACCTCACCTTATTGGGTGTATTTCTCTCTGCTGGATATGCTCAAGCGTTTGAAATGCGAAACTTTGAAGATGAAACCGTCCGCCTAGAAGATAAGATTGGGAAGGGAAAGTGGTCTGTGGTGATGTTTTGGGCACATAACTGCGGTGTCTGTCGCCATGAAATGCCTGAGCTTTCTCGGTTTCACAGCAAAGATCATGCATTTGAAGCAGAAGTGATTGGGCTATCTATTGATGGTACGCACGCATCAGGCAAACAACTCGCCAAGCAGTTTGTTAAAGAGACGCAACCTAGCTTCACCTCTTACTTATCCGATATCGAATTAGTCGCGCCCAATTACCGCATTATGACAGGCGAAGATTTTAGAGGCACACCTACGTTTTTGCTCTTTTCACCCGAAGGTGAGCTCATTGCAAACAACCCAGGGCGCCTTAGGATCAGCGCATTAGAAGACTTTATTACGCGTAATAGCGCTACTGCTGATAAGAACAAAAGTCACAAGAGCAAAAGCGCCCCAGCCACAGCAGCTCAGTCACCTTCAACGAGCGGCAGCTAACGCAGCATTGACCTGCTCAAAAGCTTGATTGGCCTGATCGAGGAGCGTTTGATGCTGAGGCAATTGACCTTGCTCATCTTCACACGCTTGCTCGAGATCTTGGCAATATTGAGCCAACATCATAGCCCCAACATTACGACAGCTACCTTTAAGGCCATGAGCCTCACCATATAATGCTTCTGCATCATTGGCTGCCAGTGCTTTTTGCATACGCTCAAAGCGCTCTGCGCCATCGGATGCAAAGCGATCAACCAAAACAACAAAGCCTTCGCCAAGCAAGTCTTTTAAACCTGCAATAACATCCTTATCCAATACGGCCATATTTGTCATCATCATTAATCCTCCGTACTCCACTTAAAGACAGCTTCAACACAGTTACCCGGCGCGCAAATGTTAATCTGCTCGCATAGGGATTCGATCAATTTAAGCCCTCGCCCAAAGTATTGAGCCTTAATGGGTTGAGTTGTTTGCATTTTACTCTCTTGAGGTGAGTTTTCTATCGCAACACCACTTTGATCCGTGGCGTTTTGATCCGTAGGATCATTCTGTATAAAACCTTTACCACTATCGCGAAAGCGAATAGTGAGCAAACCACCATTTTTTTGTAAGGCATGCTCAAACTCAATTGTTACCCAGCCAGCCTGTAAAGCCGCCAAGCGTTCTTTCCGTAGAGTGTAATACTCATTAAACCCTTCGGGTGAAGACTTAAGCGAAGAAGGAAGGTCAAGCACGCCATGTTCTACTGCATTATTAAAAAGCTCCGACATAACCGTGTAGAGAACCGAGCTGCTTTGCCTCAAGTGCGGCACTTCAGAGATAACATTCAATAGCAGCTGTAAGGGTTCGAATGTTTTAAGAGACGAGGTATTAAGTTTCAATTCCATCGCCCAATCAGCCAAACTACCACGTGATTTGGGCGCGCGCGAAAGCAGCTCCTGCGCTTGCTCAGCCGATGGCATTTCAAGCGAAACCATTGATACATCATCATCACCAACACCCTCCCCTAAATGCCTTTTAACGGGATCAAGAATGCTATCAAAAACGGCTTCTACGGGTAAACCCGAATCCAATATGCTCTGCAGACGCTTTTCCCCAAACATTTCACCTGAAGCACTGCGAGCTTCTAAAATACCGTCGGACCACAAAAAAATACGATCATGCTCAGCAATATCATAACGCTTGGGAGTATGGTCAAATTCTCGGTTCGCTAAAATACCCAACGGAAGATTAGTGGATCTTATCGGTACAGAAGAATGTGTTTTAGCGTGATAAATACAACCATCGGGCAACCCGCCCGACCAAATCAAAGCGCGGCGTTTGGTTAAGCTCAAATCCACCGCTGTAGCACAGCAGAACAACCCTACAGGCAACGTATGGTAGAGCTTTTCATTAAGCTCTCGAATAATATCACCTAAGCTAAAGCCTTTTTTTACCATGCCATGAAAAATAGAAGCCAAAGGCATAGAGCCAATGGCCGCAGGTAAACCGTGCCCGGTAAAATCACCCAATAACATAAAAAGGCTACCCGACGGACTCAAATCACATAAGAGTACGTCACCATTAAACACTGCAAGGGCAGACATGTAGTACTGGATAACAGGGAGATCAAGGGCACCCGCATCTGTAATTTTGTCAAAAACTTGCTTAGCAATAGCTTGCTCTTGTATCAAGTTTTGATTGTTGCGCTCAATTTGATCTCGCTGGTGCTGCATTGTCTGATGCATTTCTCGCATGCGATAAAACGCTTTGACTTTAGCCTCAATAACAATCGGGTTGTAGGGTTTAGATAAAAAGTCATCTCCCCCTGCCTCCAAGCAAGCCGCAAGCGACTGCGGAGCCACCAGCGAAGTAAGGAAGACTATTGGTGTAAAGACATCACCGGAGTGTGCTCGAATCGCTTTAGCCGCTTCCATTCCATTTAAACGCGGCATAATGACATCAAGAAAGACCATCTCTGGCGATTCTTGTTTAAATAACGCTATCGCCTCTTCACCATCCGCCGCCAAGACAACGTGGTAACCATTTTTTGTTAAAATTTTCTCTAGGATCAAGCGATCTACAGCGGAATCTTCTGCAACGAGAATTTTGACGGTTTTAACAGAGGGTTCAGTGCAAATAGACAATGGGGATTACTGAATGTCAAATAGTTTTTCGAAGCTCGAAATGGCAAAAATCCTTTTGACCTCACTGGAGCAGTTGGAAATCAGAATAGAAGCTTTATCACCTCCAGCAAAATCCCGCAAAACTAATAACATGCCCAATGCAGAACTATCGAGATACTCAGCATCTCTTAGGTTGACTTCATAAGAATCAAATTTCACACTGGTTTTTTCGTAACACTCACGAAACTCGTCTAAGACGCTTGCATCAAAACGCCCGCCCACTTCGATCATTAGCGTTTTGCCATCATTAAGCCTAGAAGAACTCACCGACATTGGCTGCCCCCTTTTTATTGATTGACAGTTTACTTGTCATTTTATTAACCCTATTTTTACACACTTCTTGCACATGGTTTTTTGTACATAGCTTTTTGTACAAATTTGGTAGGTTCTATTTCAGAAATACCTACATTCTAAAAATTACTCTCTAGTATGACGTATATTGATTATGACTCATAGCACTGGAGGGAGTAATTTTGTCACCTAAAATAACAATCGTCATCAGTCAGGTGGCGCGCCAAAATAGGGTTGCCTATTTGAGCGTAGACGAGATATTTTAGCCTGCAGCAATCACCTCTGGCACGAGGCTAAACGCCACTATTAACCCGCCGAACAGCCCTATTTGTTGCTTTATAAAGGCTGCCTTTATCAACACTTTTTGCTATGCTCGCCGCCATTCCCATCCGAGCAACTACACAGCCATCGATAAACTCACCTTTAGCGATGATCTGTAACATAGCCAAACAAAATCAATAAGCGCACTAAACAGAGGTAGATAATGATTGCTGTTGACATCGATGCCGAGCTGCAAAAAAAGAGCCCACGCCAAATTTTGAAACATGCCCTAGAAAATCACGAAAATATTGGTATTTCCTTTAGCGGTGCTGAAGACGTCGTACTCATTCACATGGCTACACAAATTCGCCCTGATGTGCGGGTATTTACGCTGGATACAGGCCGCTTACACCCTGAAACCTATGCTTTTTTAGATCGTGTAAGAGAACACTATAAAATCGATATCGAAACACTCTACCCCGATGCACAAGCAGTACAGAAGCTTGTAACCGAAAAAGGCTTTTTTAGCTTTTACAAAGATAATCACCAAGAGTGCTGCGGCATCCGAAAAATCGAACCGCTTCGCAGACAGCTTGCAACACTCGATGCTTGGGTAACCGGCCAGCGCAAAGACCAGAGCCCTGGCACACGCACAGGTATACCGGTTATTCAAAACGATACAAACTTTGCCGCACCGGGCAAAGAGTTAGTCAAATACAACCCTCTTGCCAACTGGTCTTCTGATGAGGTGTGGACACACATTCGCTCACTCGAAATACCTTATAACGCGCTGCATGATCAGGGGTTTATTTCAATTGGCTGCCAACCTTGCACCAAGCCGGTTGGCCCCAACCAGCATGAGCGTGAAGGCCGCTGGTGGTGGGAAGATGCCACCAAAAAAGAATGTGGCTTACACAATACAAATATCGAAAAATAATACCAACACTGACAATAGAAAAAGATCAATAAGCAGGCACAGTAAGTGCCTGCTATACGGTAGTTAGCCTACGCAATAACCCGTGAACCACTAATTAGGCGAAAAGGAAAAAGAAAGGCGACTATTTTGTGCTGCCGCACGATTCCACTGGCCCGCGCTAATGGCACTGGTTGCAGGTGGGTAGCTGAATTTAGGGCTGTCGTAGCCTAGAGTCGACATTTCAACGTCAATCGCACCTTCAGTCAAAACCGGTGTGCTATGTAAATAATTCAAGAAGCCAATCGAGACTTGATCATTCAAGGCAATATCGACTTGCTCATCGGCCAGCATGACGCATTCTTCTATGTTCGACTCAGGCTCAGGTAGCATCCAACCACCCGCCGGTGTTTTCACAACACAATAGTTACCCAAGTGAATATCAATAAAAATAGTGCCTGCAAAATTAGCGGTTTTTAGCAATGCCAGCAATTCACCCAGCATGTAAATACGCTGATCATTCAACGGCTTTTCGCCAAAAGGCGTAAGTGGATTGACGTTAACAGCCCAACCCAATGCATCGAGCATGACGCGGCCATCATCCACGTTACTGGTGTTATCTTGTCTCTTTTCAGCCAGTACAGATAAGGCTAGCTGCGTTGACTCTTGGTCTACTTGGCTTTGCTCAGACAACGCATTTAGCTGAGAACTGAGTGCAGTTTGCGCCAAGTGTGATGAATATAATAAGTATGCAACGCCTAAGAGCGACAGAAGCAGCAGTACTGGCAACCACAAGGGCATTTTGAAGGCTGGCGCAACGGCAGCTTCTGAGGTAACAACTTCAGAGTCTTCCACTGGCCCTTCAGTATTAGCAGCGCGCTGGGGTGTGCCAACTTTAGGCGATCCACCTTCTTGAATCTCCTTGCTGAGGCGGCGCATGAGGAACTTAGTGCTATCTTCGATCTCTTGGCGCACTTTTGCGATATGGATTTCAAATAACTTACCCACTTGCGCTTGCACTTTATTCAAATCTGCCTTGGCTGAATAAGGCGTTTCTGAGGCAATTGGGTGTTCGTCAGCAAAATTGAGCTTTTCTATGACTGCAGCCGTGTCTCGACGGCGAGCCGACGGTGACGGCTTAGGATCTGATTGGCGACGAGCCGGTGTTTGTGGCGGCGTGTCATTGGCCGCAGCTGTACTCAACCCTAAGCTGCTCAATACCTTTTCGATACTCGAAGGCTTAATCACTTCTTTAGAAAGGATATCCAGCGCACCCAGTGCGCGCGCCTGGCCAACATAGACATCGCCCTGTTCGGAGGTATACATCACCACCGGAATCAGAGCAGTAGAGGGGTTTGATTTGATGATTTTTAACGCCGACAGGCCACTCATACCATCCATATGGTGGTCGAGGAAGATAACCGTGGGCTGTTTATAAGACAAGTAGCCTAACGCCTCTTCAGCCGAGTCCGTTGTATCAACATCAACATCGAACTTTTCGAGCATTTTGCGCAAGCGAGCCTGAGCTGTTTTTGAATCATCAACAATCAATGCTAGCTTTGCCATCACATAACCCTTAGTGATTAATAATCATCAGTCAAAAAATCTGGCGCTAGCTTATAATGATTTAGGAGCTTTGTTAACGGGTTTCATGCAAGACACTCATAAATCGCGAACGCTATCAACTTGCGACCAATAGTTGAAGCAACATATGTTGCATTCATGTATTGCTTTCATGCACTACATTAGGGTTGCGTATTGAATTCGCTTATTTACCTATACCTTTCCCCTACCTCTCTCCCTACCTATATCTATCCACCCGAGTCAATTAATTGCGATAGTGGTAGCTAACAAAAGGCTCTTCAAAGCTCACAGGCCCCATCTTGCCGGCTCTGAGCTCTCGAACAAACAATTCTCCAACGCGCAAAAAATCAACACGATTACCCTTTGCGCACCCTCGGCGCTTGGCTACTTGCGAAAGCGCCTCGTGAGCGGAATCTTCAAGATCAGGGATCTTAAAGTAATCACTCACCTGAGAAGGGTAACGCTGGAGCATGTAGTCCATGGCAAAAAAGCCAAGATCATCATATTCGAGTGCTGTATCCCGTATAGCCCCGCTCGCGGCTAGACGATAGTTAACCATTTCGTTCTTTGAGCCCGGCCAGGTCATACCAGGCGAGTCAATCAGCGTGAATTCGGGTGTAACGCGAATTTTTTGCTGCGCCTTGGTAATGGCCGGCTCATTCCCAACGCCAGCGACTTTTTTACCCACAAGCGTATTGATCAATGTTGATTTGCCAACGTTTGGGATACCCAAAATAAGCGCTTTCACAGGGCCGATGCGTCGTGTTTTATGAGGCAACAAAGACTGGATTCGCTGCGGAATAGTCCGTGCGATACTGTTTTTCTGTGTGGTGATGGCCAAAGCATCGGTATTGCTTTGCTCTCGCCAGTAGGCAAGCCACTGCTCAGTGATTGCGGGATCGGCTAAATCGGATTTGCTGAGGATTTTAAGGTACGGCTTATCGGCTCGAAGGGTTTCGATCATCGGGTTTGTGCTAGATGCAGGGAGTCGCGCATCGGCAACCTCTATCACCACATCGACCGAGGGCATAATCTCTTTGACTTTTTTTCGCGCCTTTTCCATGTGGCCCGGATACCAATTAATCAGCATAGCAACTCAATATTTAAAATAAGCGAGCAGTTTAGCGCGCCCTTGCTGCAACAGCAAAATTCCCCCTCTATTCCTTTGTACTTTTGTACTTTTTGGGTGTGCGCTTTTGAGATCACTGATGCACTTTTGAAGCGTGCACTTGGAGTAAGTCTTTGGGGGTACGCCTCATACGCACTTCTCACACGTACTTCTCATGCATACGTTGCGCGCACTGAATAAGCGGTATGTTTTGCCGAGCGAGAGGTCAGCCCGCCCTCAATCTGCGACTAAACTAATATACATACAGCTGCATATTCCTTCTTGCTATTAAAACGTTATGAATATCGGCTTTGCTATAACATTTCTCTCGTCAATCACGCCAGAATTCAAAGGCATGACTGATGCTGAGCAAACTATTGAGGGAAAACTGAGCATGAATGTTAGCCACCTACTCAAGGGCCTATCTACTAACCCAATCGATATTCCACTGCTAACATCGCAAACACTATCGGTAGTCGAACCCAGTGATTACACGATGGACTACAGCAAAAAGATGTATTACCACTACTTGTTTGAGGGCTCTCAAGATCAAAATATCAGCCTTTCACGAAAAATCTCGACAGAGTTTGTCATTAACAACCTGCGTCGCAAAGAGATTCGCAAAAAGTTACTGCCACCCTTCCCTCCCATGCTCAACAAACTGCTAGCAAGCCTAACCGACCCAACCAGCTCAACGGGCGACTATATTGCTGCCATTAAGCGTGATAAAGCACTCCACTCTACTGTTTTAGCGCTCTGTCACCGCGCTTATTTTAATCCCGCTAAAGTGCCTATTCGCTCTATTGATTCTATCGTGGTGAAGCTAGGGGTAGAAGGACTTCGGCCGGTCTTATCCGCTGCGCTGATTCACCCTTTAATACATCGTAACTCGCCTTATTACAGCCAAAATGGGAAAAAGCTATGGCACCACGCTCTCTGTTGTGCCGCAATTTGCCGAGCAATCGCTAAGCAATATGGTGTGCCGCCCTACAAAGCCTATTTAATGGGCCTGCTTCATGATTCAGGCAAAACACTACTTTTTGACGAGTTATGCAAGCAATTTGCACTAAAAGATACTCAAAGAGACAGCCCGGGTTACTCCGCTTTTGCGCCTCCAATGAAGAAATTGGCACCGCATTTAAGCTATCTCATTGCAAAAGACTGGGCGCTACCAGAAGCGATTAGTATCGGCATTAAAGAACAAGTCGGCATCAGTGCATCGCAGCCTATCAGCCCATATGGTTATGTTCTCTATCAAGCCAATTTGGCTGCTGAAGCTTACGTGCTCACTTCACGCTCAGATCGCGAATCACTCAACACCCTTACCAGTACACTACAACTCCCTAAAAATCTCTGGACAATGCTCGATGCAATCGTCGAAAAAATCTAGAAATTACTCCCGCACAGCGCACATACTTTGAAAAAGGTCCGCACTCACCATACAATGCCGGATCTTTTACCAATAAGCGTTTTGCATGTTTGATGAAATACCGGGTAAACGTCCTAGCACCCCTCTCCTAGACCAGATCGATCACCCAAAAGACATTAGAGGACTTGAAGAAGCGCAACTGAGCCAACTGGCTGAGGAACTCCGCGCGTTCTTATTATTTAGCGTCGGGCAATCAGGCGGGCACTTTGGCGCAGGGCTTGGTGTCGTTGAACTCACGATTGCGCTGCACTACGCGTTTGATACACCCCATGACAAGCTCGTGTGGGATGTAGGGCATCAGACGTATCCCCATAAGATTCTCACTGGACGACGTGAAGCCATGGCGAGCATACGCCAAGCAGGTGGGCTATCAGGCTTTCCTAAGCGGGCTGAAAGCCCTTATGACACCTTTGGTGTGGGCCATTCGAGTACATCTATCAGTGCCGCACTGGGCATGGCCATTGGCTCTCAGATGGCAGGCAAGAACAGCAAGGCCGTTGCCGTTATTGGTGATGGCGCAATGACAGCGGGCATGGCTTTTGAAGCACTCAACCATGCCAGCCACACTCACGCCGACCTACTGGTTGTTCTGAACGATAACAATATGTCGATCTCGCCGAATGTGGGTGGGCTCGCGACGTATTTTTCAAAGATCTGGGCGTCTAAGGCTTACACCTCATTTCGTGAAGGCGGAAAGCGTGTTTTAAAGGGTATGCCTCACGCCTCTGAATTAGTGCGCAAGACAGAAGAACATATGAAAGGCATGGTTTCACCCGGCATGCTTTTTGAGGAATTAGGGTTCTATTATGTTGGCCCCATTGACGGGCACGACATCCCTCGCTTAAACCGTTACCTTAAGAACTTGAGTGAAGTACCAGGGCCAAAGCTGCTTCATATCATCACCCAAAAAGGGAAAGGCTTTACTCCAGCCGAAAAAGACCCTGTAGGCTACCATGCATTAAACAAAATTGAACCCAAACGTAGTGCAGCAGCAGCCAAGCCCAAACCTAAGCTCAAGTATCAAGCCGTTTTTGGGCAATGGCTATGCGATACCGCCGAAAAAGACCCACGCTTAGTAGGTATTACCCCCGCCATGTGTGAAGGGTCTGGCATGGTGGAATTCTCAGAG
>CALIUX010000188.1 GCA_938048505.1 uncultured Pseudomonadales bacterium | reverse complement strand
GGGCCAGGACCATTAGGAGTGAAACATTAAGGAAGAACCCTTAATCAAGCCTAAAGCAAACTACGCCTATTGCTGTAAGCTCTAACGTTGCCTAACAGACTTGGGGGTGTTTGCGGCAGCGCTATATTCAGTATTGTTGAGACCATCAAAAACACCAGCTTAAACTTAAACCAATTTGTGTTAGTGCATTTGAGGTTAGTGCAGTTTGGTTATATAACGACGAATGTCGACTATTTATAGCCGTTGATCTATTCCGTTTGACAGATTTATTTCATTTTGTAAAAACGAATCTATTTGATCTAACAAAATGATTGCCTTTTTAGTGTAAACAATGACGGAATCATTTTGAATAAACAGAAACGTGTATGCGTAAGCGGTGTAGATTTTTCTCTATTTGTTATTTGAGCGGATTTGAATGCATTTTAAAAGAGCTTTAAAAGTGGAGGTGAGTCATACCTTTTAAGGCGCTGGATTGGGGTATTGTGTATGAATAGCATTAATATCATCCAAGAGTTCGCGTGTGAGCGTAATAGCATGGCTGCTGATATTTTCACGTAGTTGCTCAAGGGTGGTTGCACCAATGATATTGCTTGTTACATAAGGTCGTTGATTGACAAAAGCCAATGCTAGCTGGGATGGCGTTAAATTATGATCGTGTGCAACGCTGGCATAAGCGGCGATGGCCTCATCGCAATTTGTTTTATCGTATCGGCTAAAGCGATCGTATAGCGCGATGCGGGACCCTTCGGGCATTTGGTTGTTTAAATATTTACCGCTGAGTTTTCCAAATGCAAGAGGTGAATAAGCTAAAACGCCAATATTCTCTCGTAAGCACATCTCGCTACCGCCAATATCCCATGTTCGGTTTAAGAGATTGTAAGGGTTTTGAACACTGATGATATTTTCTAAATTATAATGTGATGCTAGTCGAAGGTATTCGTGTATCCCCCAGGGGGTTTCATTTGATATTCCGATATACCGAACTTTGCCTTGCTTGACGAGCTCTGATACGGCTGATAATGATTCGTGTATTGCAATGCCGTCTTCTTCTGGTTGATGCTGATATTCGAGCTTTCCAAAGAAATTGGTTGCTCTTTCGGGCCAATGAATCTGATAAAGATCAATATAGTCGGTTTGCAGTCTTTTAAGGCTGTTCTCACATGCTGAAAAAATATGATCACGACCGAGGTTCGCACCGCCTCTTATATGGTTTACACCGCGATTACGCGAGCTTGCTCCCGCTACTTTAGTCGCAAGAATAATGTTTTTTCGTTGGTTGTTTTGTTTGATCCATTCGCCCATTATCAGTTCAGACTGACCGTAGGTTTCTGGTTTGGGCGGGACGGGGTACATTTCGGCTACGTCAAAAAAATTAATACCGTGCTCTAACGCTAAGGCCATTTGCTCACTCGCGTCTCTCTGTGTATTTTGCTCCCCCCATGTCATACTCCCCAAGCAAATCTGACTGACATTGAGTGTGCTATTGCCTAATAAATTGTACTGCATATATTCCTCTTTGAATCGATTTGATCTGACTTGGCGTATTGTTTGGCTTAATGCGGCATATTCGCTTGTTTTTATTTGATTAAGTAGTGGTATATCAATTGTGCTACTAGGCTAAGCATTAAAAGGGGAATAATCCATTGACTCATTTTCTTTATGCTTGGGTTGTTTTTGTCAGGACCAAACCATTTTGCCAGATTGACCATGACGATAATGCCCACGAATAAAATGCCTAATATTAAGAGTAAGTTGCCCATTATGGCGCTCCGTTTAAATTTTTAAATAATGATGCTAATGCTTTTTTATTAGTTTTTTGTTGTCGCTATATCGTTGCTGCTATACGTCTTGAGTTTTTTGATGCAAGCCGCTTTTGTATCTTTGTCGAAGTGCCTACGCTCCTGAAACGCTTATATTACTGCAATCATTCTAATAATGACTGTTTAGACATAATAGGGGCACGCTAATGGTCATCCGCCTGTCAATTACACATGTTATCATGCAGCAGTTGTTCAAGTGGTTTCAGGTGGTTAGGTTACTTCTGAAATTGCCCTCTAGGATTGCTTCCGGTTTTTTCACATGACTTTATCCCATACTTAGGAGTCAATATGGCTGTAAGGATTATCGTAACGTTTTTGGGCTTAGCCTTGATTGTTGGTATTTTGGCGGGCGTTAAAGTTTCTCAATTTCAGGCGATGGCTGCGATGGGGGAATCGATGTCACCTCCTTCAGAAGTCATTTCTACTGTGCCAGTGCAAGCAACTCAGTGGGAACAAATTCGCCGCTCTGTTGGCACACTGGAAGCTAAGCGGGGTGTCATGATTACGGCAGAGCTAACGGGTCGTGTTGATCAAATTTTATTTGACTCGGGCGCGGTGGTTGAAAAGGGCGCCTTGCTGATTGAGCAAAATATTGAAACCGAAGCGGCGCAACTGCGTTCAGCCGAAGCAAGCTTAGCGCTTGCTAAAGCAAACCTAAAACGTTCAAAAGATTTATTTAAAAAACGTGTTGTATCGCAATCACAACTTGATGCGGCGGATGCTGAATATAAAGCGGCGCAAGCTCAAGTTGAAAATGCGCGCGTGACGTTAGAGCGCAAATCTATCCGGGCACCGTTTAAAGGTAAGTTGGGTATTCGCCAGGTGAATGTTGGCGAAGACTTGGCGCCCAATCAACCGATTGTTTCATTGCAAACATCTGATCCTATGTTGGTTAACTTTAGTTTACCGCAGAAAGACTTATCGGTGACACGTCTCGGTCTTGAGGTTCGCCTGCAGTCTGATGCCGTGCCAGGTAGAGTGTATAAAGGTACGATTACTGCGATCAACCCTGAAGTTAATGCACGCTCACGCAATGTTTTGATTCAGGCGACACTCGCAAACGAAGACGGTTTGTTATTGCCGGGTATGTTTGCTTCCGTTGATATTGTCATGCCTGAAAAAAGGCAGGTTACCTATGTGCCCCTTACGGCAATCCAATATGCAACATTTGGGGACTCGGTCTTTGTTATTGAGAGTGAAAACAGCGAGTCAGGTGAAACGACCTATACCGCCCAACAACAGTTTGTGCAGCTTGGACAATCTCAAGGAGATTATATTGAGATTTTAAAAGGCTTAACAGAAGGGCAGGTAGTCGCATCGGCAGGACTGTTTAAAATTCGTAATGGTGCGCCCGTTGCAATTAATAATGATATTGCGCCTTCTTATGAGCAATCACCCAATCCTCTTGATCGCTAGGTAAAGGAGCGTTTTATGCGATTTACCGATTTATTTATTCGGCGGCCAGTTATTGCGGTCGTAATTAGCCTATTGATTGTGATTGCAGGTCTTCAAGCGATTAAATCATTGAGTGTTCGTCAGTACCCTCGCAATGATAATGCGGTCGTAACGGTTACGACCGCCTATATTGGCGCCAGTGCTGAGCTGGTTCGGGGCTTTATTACAACGCCCCTTGAACGAGCGATCTCAGGCGCAGACGGCATTGATTATATTCAGTCTTCAAGCACACAAGGCGTATCGCAGATTAGTGTTCGTTTAGAGCTTAACTATGACCCGATTAAGGCATTGTCCGAAATTACGTCAAAAGTGAATCAGGTGCGCGGTGATATGCCACCTGAGGCTGAGGTGTCTATTATCAATGTAGAGTCGGCAGACTCAACAGTGGCAGCCGCTTACTTGAGTTTTTCATCGGATATTCTGCGTGACAATCAAATTACCGATTTCTTGACACGCGTTGTTCAGCCCAGACTGTCTGCCATTGAAGGTGTGCAGCGAGCAGAAGTACTCGGCGCGCGTAACTATGCTATGCGAATATGGCTCAAGCCTGACAGCATGGCAGCCTATGGTATTTCGCCTTCTCAGGTACGAACTGCGCTGGCCTCCAATAACTACCTTGCTGCGCTGGGCTCTTCAAAGGGTAATTATGTGCAGGTTAATTTGGCAGCTGATACGACGGTGTCAACAGTCGAAGAATTTGAGCGTTTAGTCCTGCGTAATGAAGGCGGTGCGATTGTTCGACTAGGGGATGTAGCGGATGTTAATTTAGGCTCTGATTTTTATGACCTAGAAGTTGCCTATTCGGGCCAGACAGCTATTTTTATGGGCATTTGGCCGTTGCCCAATGCCAATTGGCTTGATGTGATTGGTTTAGTGCGTGATGAAATGGAAGCGCTGCAAGCGGATTTACCCCGAGGGCTTGATGCCCGTGTGGCGTATGACTCCACGCGCTATATTGAAAGCTCTATTGTGGAAGTGGTATCGACCCTTGTTGAAACACTGTTAATAGTGATTGTAGTCATCTTCCTGTTTTTAGGCTCTTTACGTTCAGTCATCGTCCCCGTTATTGCTATTCCTATTTCATTGATTGGTGCGATATTCCTGATGCAGATGTTCGGCTTTAGCGTCAATCTGCTCACTTTATTGGCTGTCGTGTTATCTGTGGGGCTGGTGGTAGATGATGCGATTGTGGTGGTCGAAAACATTGAACGTCATATTCGAGAAGGCATGGGTCGAACGGAAGCGGCTATAACGGGTGCTCGCGAATTGATTGGACCTGTTATTGCTACTACGGCAACGCTCGTTGCTGTGTATATTCCTTTAGGTCTGCAAGGTGGGCTGACGGGCAGTCTCTTTAAAGAATTTGCCTTTACGCTAGCGGGTGCAGTGGTGATTTCGACTATTGTTGCACTCACACTTTCGCCAGTTATGTCAGCTAAATTGCTGCGTCGTGATGAAAAGCCTAATGGTTTTTCGGCCTTTGTCGGGCGTGCTTTTGAACGCTTACGCCTGCGCTATAACAAAGGGTTAGATCTCACTCTACGCTCGCGGCCGGCTGTATATATGGTTTGGGTGATATTACTGATTTTATGTGTGCCGATGTTTGTATTGTCTTCAAAAGAGCTGGCACCAACAGAAGATCAGGGTGTGATTTTTGGTATTGTTGAAGGCCCGCCTAACTCGACAATTGACCAAGCCAGCATATACGGTAAGCACGTTAACAAGGTGTTTCATAGTTTCGAAGAAACTGATTTTAGTTTCCAGATCATTAACCCTGCGGGCGGCTTTAGTGGCATGGTGCTAAAACCTTGGAATGAGCGTGAGCGAACGGTCTTTGAGGTATTGCCAGAAGCATCGGCACAACTGCAACAGAATCCAGGTGTAAGGGTGATACCCATTACGCCGCCTGCGTTGCCGGGTGGCGGTAGTTTCCCTGTTGAGTTTGTATTGGCTTCAACCGCTGAGCCAGAAGACATTATGAAAATTGCTCAGCAACTGCAGCAAAAAGCCATGATGAGCGGAATGTTTGCTTTCCCTCCTATTATCGATACCAAAGTCGACCAACCTCAGGCGCGTCTGAAGCTTGATCGCGATAAGGTGGCTGATCTCGGTTTAAATATGCTGCAAGTAGGGCAGGATGTGGCCGTTATGATGAGTGGCAACTATGTTAACCGCTTTAATCTTGATGGGCGCAGTTATCGCGTGATACCACAAGTTAAGCGAGCCGAGCGCCTGACGCCCGATCAACTCAAAGAGTTGTACGTTACCGGCCCAGATGGCGAGCTGATCCAACTTGGCTCGATTGCAGAAGTTGAGAATGAAACGGTACCGCGCGCACTGAATCGATTCCAGCAGCTTAATGCGGTTAAGTTGAGTGGTGTTGCTATTCAACCACTCGATAAAGCCCTAGGCTTTTTGGAAGAAGAAGCTAAAAAAATCATGCCAGCAGGTTACATGATTGACTATACGGGGGAGTCGCGGCAATTAAGACGTGAGGGTAATAAGTTTTTACCGGCGTTTATGTTAGCCATTATGATGATCTTCTTGGTTTTAGCGGCTCAATACAATAGCTTTAGAGACCCTCTGATCATTTTAGCGGGCTCGGTGCCCTTGGCCATGTTTGGTGCTTTAATCTTTACTTTCTGGAAAATGCTGAACCCAATGCTGCCACATTGGACAGATCCTTTTACCACTACATTGAATATTTATTCTCAAGTAGGGTTGGTTACGTTGATTGGCTTGGTGGCTAAAAACGGTATTTTAGTGGTGGAGTTTGCTAATAAGTTGCAAGAGCGCGGTTTGACAAAATTGGCTGCTATTCGTGAGTCGGCATCAACGCGTTTACGCCCCATTTTAATGACGACGATAGCGACCGTTGCAGGTCACTTTCCGTTGGTATTAGTAACGGGTGCTGGTGCAGAGGCACGTAACTCAATTGGCCTTGTATTGGTGGGCGGCATGGCGATTGGTACGCTCTTTACATTGTATGTTATACCCGCGCTGTATGTTCTTATTGCAAGGGATCATAAAGGCCACCTTGAAGACGCAAGCAAACTTGAAGCTGTGCCTGTTTAGCTGACAGGATTGCTTTTGCCTCTCGCGTTACCCTTATACTGACTTCTGCCACTTTATTTCTTAAAGTGGCTTGATCTACCTTAAAAAGGCATCTAATTGTGATCCAATTGGGTGCCTTTTTTTTAAGTTTCTTTTATCATCTAAATGGTTCTTATTACTATAAGTCCCACCTGTTTGTTATCTTCTGTTTGCTCTTTGCTCTTTGCTATTTATTTGTTCGTTTTATATTGTTGCTTGCTATCTTCTATTAGCGGTATGAGATGAGCTAGGGGGTGCGGTCGAGACATTTAGGCCAAGATGTTTAGTAAAGTGTTTAGCAAGATGTTTAGATAGTTTAAAAGGCATTGCCTTTTGCGAAGAATGCAATCAATACAATAATAAAATGCGTTAAATATGCGTATCAACAATGGGGTTCTCCATGTCAAAACGACCTGATCGAAGTTTTTTTGTAACCGATGCTTTGTTCGCAAGCAATCGCCGTCAACTCAAGCGGGTAAGTACTTTTGCGGCTCTAACCCTGAGTTTATCGGGTTGTCTTGGCTCGGGTTCGCCCAGCCAACCGGCTTCTAGTGAGGCTGCCTCAAGTGAATCCTCAGTGATTGAGTCGGTATCGTCTCAATCGAGTTCTTCTCTTTCTAGCTCTTCTATCTCCAGTCTTTCTATCTCTAGTGTGCAGTCGTCCGCTTCCAGTGAGGAAGCGTCATCTGAGATATCTTCATCGGTTTCAAGCGATATTGTTGTGATGAGTTCTAGTGAAATCGTAGTGAGTTCATCTGAGGCATCGTCTATTAGCTCATCGGTTATGAGCGTTTCTTCTCAAAGTGAATCTAGCCAGAGCGCTCCAACCAGTTCTCAAGCTAGTTCTCAAAATAGCAGTGAAGCAGAAGAGCGCATTGTTATTTTTGCGTTAAATTCGGGTGGCCGCTCGGCTTACACTGCTCAAGATGGAACAAAATATACCGCAGATACGCAAACAACTTATTTTACCGGTGGATCGACAGGCTCAACGCAAGATCCTATTGCCAATACAGAGGACGATGTCATCTACCAGACCGAGCGCTGGGGTGAGTTTTCTTACAATTTTGCAGTACCCGAAGGCGAATACGATGTCACCTTGCACTTTAATGAATCGTACTTTGGACCTCAAAATGCCGGTAATAGAGTTTTTGATGTTGAAATAGAAGGTGCGGTACGCGTTGATGATTTAGATCCATTAGCCGTAGCAGGTCATGATGTGGCCTATGATGTGACCTTTTCTGCGATCAATGTCAGTGATGGCAGTTTAGATATCGATTTTATAAAATCGGTTGATAATGCCAGTGTTGCGGGTATTCGCATCGTTGGTCCTGCCAGCGCTAAGCCCGAAGAGCAAACGGGAGGTGGTGAGCCCGCCACAGACGCGAGTACCTCTTGTCAAAACTCTTCTGCTTTGATGGCTTGCTTAGATTTTGAAGACGGTACAACTAGCGATTTCAGTGGCGCGAGCGGTGCCTTAAGTGTTGTTGATGGAGAAGAGGCCTTTTCAGGTACGCACGCATTAAAAGTAACAGGGCAAGGCTTTATTGAGCGCCCCAACTTCCCGGGTACCCACTGGGGCCGCATGATGTATAAAAATACCGGCAAGCCCAACTTCATTAGTAACTACTCACATACCACACTCTTAAGAGGTGAAGCCGGTAGCGCGCAGTTCCGGTTTATTGATACGGTTGCTGCACCCAATGGGAGCGGTGATGAAGGCTTTTATCAGCATTTATACAATACTGAGCCAAATGACCTGTCTCTTGAAGGCCCCTATAACAATCAGTTTAATGGTGAGTGGGTCTGTATTGAGTGGTCAATGGATGTAGCAAAG
>CALIUX010000187.1 GCA_938048505.1 uncultured Pseudomonadales bacterium | reverse complement strand
CGGTCGGCGTCTTAATGCTAGCCGCAGTAGGCTTTATAAAATAAGCTATACGTAGGAGTGACCCAAATAAGGACGCGGAATTATCCCTTTTTTTACCTTACTGTCAAGGGCGAACTGTCTATTGGTGATGATTCACCCCTTAAAGATGCTAGTCAGCCTGTAATGGCGTACTGACAAACTAGCGCTGAAACTGCCAAGCGGCCAATATGCTGGCACTCGCAACAAGTACCCATGACAACGCGGGAAGCTGCACTAGCTCGGGCCATCCAATGATTGTTGCACCACCTAAGCAGCCTGCAATCAGGGCTTGTTTTATACCTGAGGCGCCTTTTTTTTGTGCGCGCTGCTGTTCCAATTGTAAGCTTTCTGCTGCGGCATTGAGATTTGTGGTGGTTTCGAGTAATAGATGCGGCACTTCTGGAGCGCGCTCCATCCATTCAGGGGCTTGTTTTCTAAACTCTTTGATAAGTGTTCGTGGTGAGTAACGGCGCTTAATCCAGCGTTCTAAGTAGGGATGCGCGGTTTCCCATAGATCGAGGTCAGGGTAAAGCTGGCGGCCAAGCCCTTCAATATTGAGCAGTGTTTTTTGTAGTAATACAAGCTGTGGCTGCACAGGCATTTCAAAGCGCTGAGCCGTTTGAAATAGGTGAATCAGGGCATCACCAAATGAAATTTCTTTTAAAGGCTTTTCAAAGATAGGCTCGCAGACAGAGCGAATAGCAGACTCAAAAGCACTGACCGAAATATGTTTTGGCACCCAGCCTGATAGAACATGCAGCTCTGCCACTTCACGATAATTACGGCGGAACATGGCGAGTAAGTTGCGCGCTAAGTAATACTGGTCTTCGCGTTCGAGCGAACCCATAATCGCCATATCTAAAGCGATATAGTTCGGATCTTCGGGATCACTCAGATCCACATAGACATTACCTGGGTGCATATCGGCATGAAAGAAGTTGTGATCAAAGACCTGCGTAAAGAAGATCTCTACGCCCCTTACGGCAAGGGCTTCAAGGTTGACGTTATTCTGCTTGAGGGTTTCTAAGTCATTAATTTGTGCGCCGTAGATTCGCTCCATGACCATGACGTCTTTGCGGCAATGTGGCCAGTACACCTTGGGGACATACAGCAGGCTAGATTTTTCAAAGTTGCGCTTAAGCTGTGTTGCATTGGCCGTTTCGCGAATTAAATTCAGCTCATCAAAAATCGTTTGTTGATATTCGTTCACCACTTCAATCGGGCGCAAACGCTTTCCGTGCGGGGTATACCGTTCTAGCATGTTTGCTAGCGTATGCATTAAAGCTGTGTCTTTTTTAATGATTTCTTCAATGTGCGGCCTAACGGCTTTAACTACAACGTCTTCACCTGTATGCAAAGTGGCGGTATGTACTTGCGCAATGGAGGCTGATGCGAGGGGTTGGCGATCAAATGCGCTAAAAACCTCATCGAGTGGTTTGCCAAGAGATTTTTCAACTAAAGCACAAAATTCTTCGCCATCAAACGGTGCGACGCGATCTTGTAGTTTATTGAGTTCGATAATGAGTTCTGGTGGAATAATATCGGGGCGTGTTGAAAGAACTTGACCTAGCTTGATAAAAATTGGGCCGAGTTCTTCACATGCTAAGCGCAATCGCTCGCCAGGCGCTAAATTGTTGTGTTTCTTGAGTTTAAACGGCAGCAAGCTGAGTTTTAAGAGCGGCCCTTGCATGAAGCCGGGAAGTAACTCGTCTAGCCGATAGTAACCAATAACAGAAGCGATTTTTATGAGGCGTAAAAGGTTTGAAATACGTTTCATAGATAAAACAGGCCTGATTAACAACGTTAGCGTTAAAATATGATGGTGTGGATGACTGACCGTGTAGATGAGAGCAACCACTCTGATGGTTGGCTGTTCTCACTGTTTAGGGTGCTGCTACTTTAGATTTTATGGTTTGGATTTTATTGCTGCTTTGTATGCTGTTGCTTAAGGTATCCAAGCCGAGCTTGTAAGCGCTCAGTCGCTTGGTGGGTTTTATCCACTTGCTGATAAAAGTGCTCTAATTCGATCTTGCTAGGCGTAATGCGCAATTCTTCTACAAAAAAATCATGTAAAAAAGCGGGGCTACGTGATGCCAAGCGTTTTGCTTGATGGCCGCGTTTGCGAATGAGTGTGGCGAGGCCATGCCCAACTTGATCGCCAACTGTTTGATTGCTGAGTTTGGCAATCATATCGGCAATAAAACCTTCCCAATCTACATCGACGGTTTTGGCAATATCGAGTAGCTCCATTAAAAAGCCAGTATGTCCTGATAGCCTTAAATCACTCCCTGCCAATGATTTTTTAGGGCCATTGAGGAGTTTAATTAATCCACCGGCTTTACCGCTCAAATGACAGTCTGCATCGGTATTGGCAATTGGGCTCGCCTCGATGGCGCTATCGGTAAAATAGAGTGTTATATCAAAAGTAGGGTCCGTCAGGCTTAATGATATACAGCGCCCAGCTTGTTTTTTTAGCTTTAACGCTGTGGCAGGGTCATAGCGCAATGCGGCATTTAATGCTTTTTCTATTGATAGGCAGATAGCCGTCTGGAGTGTTGGGTGCGCGGTCATATTAGGCTTTAAACCCCTTGTGCAAAGCGACTACCCCTCCGGTCATATTGGTATAGCTGCATTGCTGAAAACCTGCGGTTTCCATCATTCCCTTAAGCGTCTCTTGATCGGGGTGTTTGCGAATACTCTCTGCAAGGTAGCGATAGCTCTCGGCATCATTGGCAACTACTTTGCCCATTGTTGGCAGTAGTTTAAAAGAGTATTGATCATAGATATTTGCCAGTAGCGCTGACTTGGGTTTAGAGAATTCTAAAATCAGCAAGCGTCCGCCGGGCTTGAGCACTCTTAACATTGATGCGATAGCTAGGTCTTTATCGGTGACATTGCGCAAACCAAAAGCGATGGTAATGCAGTCAAAGCTATTGTCATCAAAAGGTAAGTGTTGCGCGTCGGCTTGGGTATAGGTGATGTTGTGAGCTAAGCCGGTATTCAAAAGCTTATCGCGGCCAACATTGAGCATGGAGCTATTGATATCGGCGAGCACAACATGGCCATCATCGCCTACACGCTGTGAAAACTGCTTTGTGAGGTCGCCAGTACCGCCAGCAATGTCTAAAATGTGTTGGCCTGAGCGGGGCGCTGCTGCTTCAATGGTGTAGCGTTTCCACAGGCGATGAACGCCGCCAGACATCAGGTCATTCATGATGTCATATTTTGCGGCGACAGAATGGAAGACATTGGCAACGCGTTCAGCTTTGTCGCCCGCTTTGACATTCTCAAAGCCAAAGTGCGTAATAGTCTCTTTATCCATGGTCGTACTCTCGTTCAAATTCGCGTAATGCTGACATTGTACAGACTTATTCATTGCGAGGGTGGTTGCAATAAATGATGCTACGAAAAGACCGGTTAAAACGTTCAACCTGCCTGTTTTATATGGCTTTACTCTGGGTGATTGCTCAGAGTAATCCTCTATGGGCTTGTGAAGGTGTCATAGCCGACCCGCTTGAAAAAATTTACTGCGATGTTAAAGCAAAAGGCGGTGGACAATCGCTTCCGCGCTTTGATGACTTCAGGCGGAATAACCCTAAAATGCAGCGCTTATTGTTGAAACGCCCAGCTGAAAAGGCAGGGTTGTCTTTGCCTAATGTGAGTAAGTCTAACGGTAAGCAGCCGAGTGCTGGAGCTTCTCATGTGAGAGGTGATAAACGGGGGAGTGATAAGAGAGGAGGGCAAGAGCGTGATAAAAAGCAGCCTCTTAGCCCATCATCAGGTGTGGCGCACCCTGTTCCGTCGAGGCAGCTGTCTGGTTGCAAGATTGTGTCTCGTGGCATTCATTGCGGTGAGCGTCGCTACAAACTGCGCGATAACATAGCCAATCGATCCCTTGAGCCAAGCGCTCTCGGTGCGACGAATACGTTGATTTTGCCTGAGGTGCCGGCTTACAGTGGCTCCCGTGCGTTGCATCAATATCTGTACAATGCGTATGCTGTTTATCTTCAGAAAATGGATGCTATTGGGCTAGCGGGTGCAACATTCACTTACAGTAAGTTTTATTATATTTTTGAAGATGCTCAAGTTCAAAAACAAGACTTTGTGCAGCGCTTTAAAAACATGTACCACTACCTCAAAAAAGACAAAGCGACTATGGCTGCTGCAAAGCGCCACAAAGGGAATACGCTTTCATCGCTGGCAACATGTGAGCGCTATGGTGACCAGTATATAAGTTGCGATATTCGTGGGGTGAACTGGCTATTTCGAGCGGAGCGCTAGTTGAGCCTAGCGCTATGCCCTCATAGGCCGTTGCTGCATTGGAAAATGTCACTGCTTATTCGGGTGTGGCTGCTGGTGTTGCCGGTGAGTTCTGTGCAGCACTTGATGATGCGGTGTTAAGTGTAAAGGTGCTGCAGCCTCTGAGGACTTCTCCTTGCCAAGCGATTTTTAAGGTGCTGCCTGAGTCATCGCCCGCCATATTCAGGCAAGGTTCTTCACGGTGGATGATGTTAATAGGGCGTTGTTTATCATCAAGGCCTTGCCAGCGAGTAATACCTGTAGAAGGCGATTTATGGCTGTTGTCTAGCTCAAGCTGGCCTTTGATCGTTTGCTCAGGAAACCGCAATGTGATTTGGTAGGCGTGTTCTTTGACTTGCATAATGCTAGCATCCCACATGGGCTCAAACCCGCCAGCAGTTAGCGTAACAATCATAGGGTAAGGCTTGGCTTGAGGCTGACTTGTTGCAGTCTTGGTATTTTGCTTGGATGTTTGTTGAGCGGTCTCTTTAGGTGTTTTTTCTACACACCCGCTACTTGCTAGCGCTAAAGCGATAGCTCCAGTGGTAAAGAGCCTTTGTGATGGCTTTTTTGAATGCGTTAGAGCCCGTTCTATTGATGCAGATACTGTATTGAGTGCGGTCTGTATTGGTAGTGTTTTTTTTAAGATTCTTTTCAAAACGGCTATCTTCACGATTCTTGTTTCCACAACGATTTTCTGGTCATATCGGCTGTATTGCCCGGTGATGCATTTTGTTTTGTTCTCTTTGCTGCGATTAGTTTCGCAGTGTTTCGAGTGCGGGTATAGCTCAAAATAGATAATTTAAATCATGTAGCTTAAACAGCTTTTATGACATGTTGTCTAGTACACATTGTTTGGCATATTAAGAAGCATTAAATATGCCTTGTTGTATCGGCTGCGCTGCTTTTGTAAAATTTTTTCTTGTTGTTGCTTTTTCTCGTTGCAGCTTGAGATTGTCGTCGGGGCCTCGGCATCACAATCTAAGATAAGCCCGTTTGAGCGAGCGGTAACTTAATAAGTTCCTCAGTTCTTCCTGGGGATACTCCGTTCTTTTTAGGGATACATACGGCTGGCATAGCGCATTGCATGAAAAGTAGCCATATCTAGCCTCAATAGCACGCTATCTGGTGTATACTCGCGCGTTAGTTTTTAACAGGCATATTATGCATGCAACAGCGGCAGTTTATTGGCGGCATCGCGAGCCTTCAGCGCTATGGTCTAGCTTCTCAGCGACGCACCGTTGCAACAATCGGTTCATTTGATGGGGTGCACCTCGGGCATCAGCATATACTTGAGCGCGTCGTTGCACGCGCTCAGCGTGATAATTTACACAGTGCTGTGGTGATTTTTGAGCCACAGCCCCATGAATTCTTTGCTAAGACAAGCATGCGTCCACGCCTGATGCGTTTACGCGAGAAGGTCTCGGCTTTGTTTGATGCCGGTGTCGATAAGGTCGTATGCTTGCGATTTAATGCTGCACTAAGAGGGCTCACCGCTGATGCATTTATTCAAAAGGTGCTAGTCAAGGGGCTCGCTATTGCGCACCTTGATATTGGTGATGATTTTCGTTTTGGCTGTGATCGAAAAGGTGACTTTCAGTTGCTGACGAATGCGGGGCAGCAGAATGATTTCACCGTGGCAAATAGCGCGACCCTGTTGCTAAACAGTGATCGCGTCAGTAGTACACGTATTCGTGAAGTATTAGAAAATAATGATTTTGCGCTTGCGTCGTCTCTGCTGGGAAAGCCTTATGCTATAACGGGTCGCGTTATCTATGGCCGCCAGCTCGGGCGTACCATCAATGTCCCCACGGCCAATGTAGGTCTAGGGCGTTACCCCGCTGCAGTAAAAGGCGTTTATGCCGTACAAGTTCAACTGCCTTCCCCCGTGAATGATAAAGCGGATAAGCTGCTTTGGGGGGTGGCAAATGTAGGGGTTAAGCCTACTTTAGACGAAAAAGATCGCCCCGTACTCGAAGTGCATATCTTTGAATATCAGGGCGACCTTTATGGCCAAATGATTAAAGTTGTCTTTCTGCAATTTATTCGCGAAGAGAAAAAATTTGCTTCTTTTGAGGCATTAAAAGCACAGATTCAGCAAGATTGTTCTACTGCAAAAAATGTGATCAATGCGATTACAAAGGCAGTTAATGAGCAAAGCCCTGTTTGTTAGCGCACGGTATTGTGTTAACGCGCTGCAATGACTGAAACAAGATTAAAAACTTCAGACTATTTAAATTAAGTAACCCCATGATTGACGGTAACCCATACCATGACTGATTATAAGCCTACGTTAAATCTGCCTAAGACAGCCTTTGCAATGAAGGCCAACTTAGCGCAGCGTGAGCCTCAAACGCTCAAACGCTGGCAGAAAGAAAACCTTTATCAAACTATTCGTAAAGCCCGAACGGGTGCCCCGCAGTTTATTTTGCATGATGGCCCGCCGTATGCGAATGGCAATATTCACATTGGTCATGCGGTCAATAAAATTTTAAAAGACATTATTATCAAAGCCAAAACACTCAGTGGTTTTGATGCCCCTTATGTTCCTGGCTGGGATTGCCACGGATTACCCATTGAGCATAATGTTGAAAAGAAAATAGGTAAGGCGGGTGTTAAAGTTGAGCACAGTGTCTTTCGCCAAAAGTGTCGTGACTATGCTGCTAAGCAAGTCGCAGGGCAAAAAGAAGACTTTATTCGGTTAGGTGTACTGGGTGAGTGGGAAAAACCGTATCTCACCATGGACTTTGATACCGAAGCCAACATTATTCGTGCTTTAGGTAAAATTGCCGAAAACGGCCATCTTCAAAAAGGCTTTAAGCCCGTTTACTGGAGTGTAGTGGGTGGCTCAGCATTAGCTGAAGCCGAAGTGGAATACCAAGATAAAGTATCCAACTCGATTGATGTGACTTTCCCAGTTGCAGACTTTGATGACTTTGCACAGCGTATTGGTCTTGATGTTAGCGCCGTGGAAGCAAACCTGCAGTCTGCATCGGTCGTGATTTGGACCACAACACCGTGGACTTTACCTGCTAACCAAGCGGTGAGCCTGCATGCAGAGCTCGATTATGTGTTGGTGGCAGACGGTGATAACGCTGATCGCCAGCCAATTATTATTGCGCAGGCATTGCTAGAGTCAGTGGCCGAGCGCGGCGGTCTATCATCGCCTATTACACTGGCTACTTTTAAAGGTGCAACATTAGAAAAACTGGCATTAAAACACCCTCTTTATAACAAAGACGTCCCTGTTATTTTAGGGGATCATGTGACAACCGATGCGGGTACCGGCTGTGTACATACTGCCCCTGACCATGGTGTTGATGATTTTAATGTAGGGAAAAAATACGGTATTGATACACTCAATATTGTGAATGAAAGTGGTTTATACCGTGACGGTGTTGAACACTTTGCCGGCGAGCATGTTTATAAAGTAGATGACAAAGTGCTTGCACTGCTCGAAGAAAACGGCCAGTTATTCCATGCAGCCAAATTAACGCATAGTTACCCTCATTGTTGGCGCACAAAAACCCCGCTTATCTACCGTGCTACACCACAATGGTTTATTAGCATGACTAAGGGTGGTTTATTAGACAGCGTTAAAAAGGCTGTAGACGGTGTTGAATGGTTGCCGAGTTGGGGCGAAACCCGTATTCGTTCGATGCTCGATGCCAGCCCCGATTGGTGTGTATCGCGTCAGCGAACATGGGGCGTGCCGATTACGCTATTTATTCATAAAGAAACGGGCGATTTACACCCTCAAACTGCTGAGTTGATCGAGCAAGTTGCACTGCGTGTTGAGAAGGAAGGCATTGATGCGTGGTTTGCTTTAGAGCTCGAAGCTCTATTAGGTGAAGAGGCAGATCAGTACAGTAAAGTGACCGATACGTTAGACGTTTGGTTTGATTCAGGAGTAACGCATTACTCTGTGTTGGCTCAGCGCGATAATTTACGTTATCCCGCCGATCTTTACCTAGAAGGTTCTGATCAGCATCGAGGCTGGTTTCAGTCATCATTAAAAACGGCAATGGCGATTCATGGTGATGCGCCATACAAGCAAGTGCTGACTCACGGCTTTACCGTTGATCAAAATGGCCACAAGATGTCTAAATCTTTAGGCAATGTCATGTCGCCGCAAAAGGTCTTTAATGATCTTGGTGCCGATGTTTTACGCTTGTGGGTTGCCGCCACCGATTTTTCGGGCGATATGAGTGTTTCAGATACGATCTTACGCCGAACGGCAGATTCCTATCGACGCATTCGTAATACAATTCGTTATTTAATGGCGAACCTAGGTGATTTTGACCCCACCACAGATTTGCTGCCAGCCGATGAACTCGTTGCGTTAGATGCTTGGGCCGTTGAGCGTACCGCACAATTGCAAACGGAAGTGATCGAGCACTATAACCGTTACGAGCTTCACCCTATTTACCAAAAGCTGCACAATTTTTGCATTGTTGATTTGGGCGGGTTGTATCTAGATATCACTAAAGATCGTGTCTATACCATGCCAGCAAAAAGTGTGGCTCGTCGCTCAGCGCAGACTGCTCAATATCATATTATTCAGGCATTAGTGCGCTGGATTGCACCCATATTGTCTTATACCGCAGATGAAATCTGGCAGGCCGTTCCGGGTCGTAGCGAGCTGCCGGTCTTTGCTGAAACATGGTACGCATTGCCAGATTGCAGTGCAAAAGCCTTAAAGAATGAAGTGGTTGAACTCCTAACGGAAGTCAAAGGCGAATTAAATAAAGTACTTGAGCAAAAGCGCAGTGAAGGTTTAGTAGGTAAGTCACTTGAGACTGAAGCAACATTGTTCTGCGGTGATGAATTGCAAAGTGTATTGGGTTCGCTTGAAAACGAATTACGTTTTGTCTTATTGACCTCTAAAGTTACATTGAAACCTAAAGCAGATGCGCAAGGTATTGATGATGTGCAGCCAACACAAATTGATGGCTTGAGTATTTTAGTGAATAAAACGGAAGCGCAAAAATGTGTGCGTTGCTGGCACCATAGTGAAAGCATTGGCGAAAACGCAGAGCACCCTGAATTATGTGGGCGTTGTGTGATTAATGTCACGACTGCAGGTGAGGAGCGTTTCTATGCATAATATATTGCGCGATAAAAAAACAGCGTTGGCTTTCTTTTTGAGTATTGCCGCTATTATTGTCGGGCTCGATTTATGGACAAAAGCCATTGCTGTTGCACGCTTACAGCAAGAGGGTAATTTATACCCGATGATAGAAGGCTTTTTTCAGTTTCGCTTGGCCTACAATAAAGGTGCCGCCTTTAGCTTTTTGTATCATGCTGGTGGTTGGCAGCGTTGGTTTTTTACTGCAATTGCAACAGTAATGAGTGTTGTACTCGTTGTGTGGCTGTCGCGAGTAGCGCATATTAAACACCGCGAATCATTGGGGCTTGCTTTGATATTAGGCGGCGCGCTCGGCAACTTATATGATCGCGTCACACTCGGTTACGTTGTGGATTTTATTGATTTTTATTATCAAAATCGCCACTTCCCCGCCTTTAATATTGCAGACTGCGGTATAACCTGTGGTGCGGCACTATTGATA